>JAABSE010000009.1 GCA_011390575.1 Sphingobacteriia bacterium | reverse complement strand
TCTTTCGCTTTCGCAGGAAGAACCACTGATTACCGATGCTGCCCATGCAGTGTAAACATTGGGGTCAGTTCCCGAAGGGGCAGAGGTTGTTGTGGTTCCGGTTTCATCGGTGTACCATACAATAGAAGCGCCTGCCGGTGGGGTGGCCGAAGCAGTATATTCACTGCCATCAAAACAAACCGTTACATCTTCTGCAATGGGGGGAGCAGGAGTATCTTCGATGACAATAGTGGTTTGGGTAATGTTGAAACAACCGTTATCATTCTCAAACCTCATTTCAATTTCGTAAGCTCCGGGAGTACTTGCTGCCAGGTTAATTGTCCCGGTGTTTTCATCAATGGAGAGTCCGGTTTCTGGTTCTACGCTGAAAGTCTGACTTACAATATTTTCTGTGGTTGTAATGGTAACATTTACAGAACCTTCAGCACAAAAGCTGCCTGAACCGTAAGAAATCTCTGCCTGAGGCTCAGGATAAATGGTGAGGGTAACTTCTACTCTTTCACTTTCACAGGCTCCGCCGATGGAAGATGCCGCCCAGGCCGTAATAACACCGGGGCCGGTTCCTGAAGGAGCAGTGGTAGTTTCATCTCCAAACTGGCTGGTGTACCATACAAGGGTTGCACCGGCAGGAGGTGTGGCAGATGCAGTGTGTACCGTGCCATCAAAACAAGTGGTAAAATCTTCTGCAACAGGTGCATCGGGGCTCTCTAAAATGGTGAGGGTAACTTCCACTCTTGCACTTTCGCAACCGTTGTTTTCGGCTGCCGCCCAGGCTGTATACACATTGGGTTCGGAACCTGAAGGGGCAGAAGCCAGTTCATCTCCTGTGCTGTTGGCATACCAGATAAGGTTGTCCCCCGTGTTTACGTTAGCTCCGGCAGTATAAACGGATCCATCGGCACATTCGGTTACGTTAACAGGTACCGGGGGTTCAGGGCTTTCCACGATGGTAAGTCTCTGGGGTACCAGGTCACTTTCGCAGCCGTCAAGGACGAAGGCCGCCCATGCAATGTATTCACCGGGATCGATTCCTGAGGGTGCAGAAGCTGATACTGTTCCGGTTTCATCGGTATACCATACGACAGAAGCACCTGCAGGAGGTGTTAACGTTAGGGTCTGGACTTCTCCTGTATAGCATGCAATCTGATCTTCACTGGGAGGAGCTTCAGGCGTAGGCAGGATGGTTACCGGTGCGGTGGCAGTCCCTTCGCAGGCTCCTTCATTATAAGTGTAAGTAACGATGTAGTCTCCGGGAAGACTGGTTTCCAGGTTTATGTCACCGGTTACGGCATCAATATCCAGTCCGGCAGGTTCTGCTGTAAATTCATGTCCTGAGGTATAATGAACCGTTACGGTCCAGGTGCCGTCCACTACCCATAAACCATTAGAGGCGCAGGCAGGAACAGGACCCCAGGTTCGTCCCACGTGGAGCTCAAATTCAATATCACCGCCACCGGTCACATTGTTGGCAATGGTAAGGCCGGTGCGGTTATAACTGGCAGTTCCGGGATAGTTTCCTAATCCATGGTAAACAATTTCTTCTGCTTCTCCTCCGGGAGATGCTACGCGAAGCTGGCTTCTCTGGTCACTCATGTAGTGAGGAAAAACCGACGTGATCTGATATTGCACATCCACTGCGGTAATAACGGCTCCGACAGGAACAGAAACTACCATCGTACCGGGACAGGTAGAGGTAGTGGTGACATTCCGGAAGCCAAAATCAGAAGAGATTCTTCCCGCGTTGTAGGTGTTTTGTGAGGAGTTTAGTATCTGCCCGTTGATGGTTACCGGAGCAATGCCGCCGGTTTCCTGGCAGTAGGGTGATTCATCATAAGAAATGTCTACATCGGCAATTTCACCAATAACGACGGTGGTTTCTGCTGTTCCTGCGCAAACTCCGTCATCAAAGCTGTAGGTAACCGTATACGTGCCGTTGCTGCTGGCAGCCAGGTCAATGGTGCCGGTTGCAGGATTGATAGACAATCCAGCAGGAGAAGCGCTGAAAGTTCCTCCTGTATAGCCGCTAAGGGAAACTGTTGCTTCGCCGTCGCCGCAAAAAGGAGACCCGGCGTAATTGATGGTGGCCGAGGGGCCCTCTGTAACAGTTACCGGGTTGTTGTAATTGTTTGCTGCATTGTCTTCAATAAAAATGTTATAATCTCCGGGGGCCAGATTTGTAATCAAATAACTGAAATCCGTGCTTGCAATGGCTGAAAAAACGGTAGTTCCACCCGGTATGGTGGTTACGGTAACGTCAAAGGGGCTCTCGCCTGCAAGAATTTCAATTTCGATAGAGCCGTTGGCCGGATCGTTACAGGTTCCTGTAGTCTGAACATCCACATTGAGTACGGAAGTATCCGTGAGCTCGCGATTTTGCTCCTCTGTACAACCATTGTTGTCAGTAACCCTGATGTTATAAACTCCGGCTTGAAGTCCGGTAAAGGTGTGATTGGTATCCGGGAAGGGGCCCGATACGGTTTCATTCATATCGCTGTCGGTAAGAACGAAAGTATAGGGAGCTGTACCGGCATTTACATTTACTTCGATAGAGCCGTCACTGGCTCCGGGGGTAGAAGGATTGATTGCATTGAGTGTAAATGACGGGTTTTCATTGAAAGTAATGGCGACATCGTCACTGCCCTCGCATCCGTTGTTGGTTTCTGTCCATGTCAGGGTATAAGTTCCGAAAGCATCTACCGTAACTGTGGAGTTAGGATCGTTTACATTGGTAAAAGAAGCAGTGCCGGGGCCTGAAGCCGACCATGTTCCTGTGCCAAAACTTTGGGTTGCATTTAACGTGTAACTGTTGCCGCAAATATCATCATCACTGCCTGCAAAGGTAACCGGATTGTCAGTGTTGTTGATGTTGATGGTCTGGGTTGCAAAACAGCCCAGGGAGTCGGTTGCCGTGTAGGTGAGTTCAAAGCTACCCCCTGCAGGATTATTGAAAACAGGGTTTTCAATATCAGTGGCATTGAGGAAAGCAGCAGCGGGGCCGCTCCATTCATGGGTATAAGGTGAAGTACCTGTTGCCGTAAAGGGTGTTCCTCCGGTGGGGTTGCCATTGAGTTGTAAATCACTACCGCTGCAGGTTTCTGCTGTTTCAGGAGTAATGTTTACTTCCACTGCTGTTGCGGGCTGCAATACGATGGCGCTACTGCCGGCATTGTTGCCAATGGCATCGTTAACATCAATCAGATAGCTGGCTGCTGTGATCGGAAAAACCCGGGAAAGTAACTGTTGTTTCGTTGCTGATGATTTGATCAAAAGCAAAGGGCAGTCTTATCCAGGTGTAGGTATAAGGCGGCTGTCCTCCTGAGATCTCGATGGTAATTTCACCATCCTCGCCTTCAAAGCAGGAAACGTTTTTGACAGTTACTGATTCAATGACCAGATTCTGGCCCTGTAGCAGTGAATTACTTGAAAATGTAAATAACAAACAAATAACGGTTAGAATTCGTAAGTTCAGGCTCATGTTGTTATAATTTAGTTTCGGAACTTGGTAGCTTTTTAAAGAACTCCCTTTGTTTTCCCCTCAGGTTTATTTTGGTTTTGATTTCTCTTAATTTTATGGCAAATTTTATTAAACTTAACAAGTAAAACAAAAACAGAATAATGCTCTATGTCTAAATAAGTCCTTCAATTGATTTGCATTTTTTATCTTTTGTCGATACCTTTTGCTTATTGTGTTTATATCGGTTATTACGGATCTCCAAACCGAACAAAAATATTACTAAAAACTCAAATAATCAACGATTTAACACCCAAAAGTGCCAAGTGAATTACCCGTTTTTAGTAGGTAAAAACACTTAGCGTATTTTACGTGCAGGCACAGATATGGCGCTATGGGAAGTTTTACGGTATTATCGTAAATAGGTTATAAAAAACAGATAATATTTTCGGTTCAGCGGTTCTTCAGAAAAGATTTACAATTATTTTCTATCCGCTTATGTAGGGCATCTTCAGGTGATTTCTGGAAGGGTTTTCCTGTTATTTTTTCGTAAAGCTCGATATAACGTTCAGAAATAGAGTGTATTATGCCTGGGGTCATGGCAGGGATTGTTTGTCCGGTTTTACCACTGAATCCATTTTGCATCAGCCATTCTCTGACAAATTCTTTTGACAATTGTTTCTGGGGCAGGTTGTCATTTAATCTTTGGTGGTAGCCTTCAAGGTAAAAATACCTGGATGAGTCCGGTGTATGTATCTCATCAATGAGCATGATTTTACCGTCTTTTTTACCGAATTCATACTTGGTATCCACCAGAATGAGTCCTCTTTCGGCTGCCAGTTTTGTTCCCCTCTCAAAGAGTCTTTTCGTGTAGGATTCAAGTTCGCTGTAGTCTGATTCTGAGACAATTCCTTTTTTCAGGATTTCTTCCGCTGAGATATCTTCGTCGTGCCCCAAATCTGCTTTGGTGGTGGGTGTAATAATGGGAGAGGGAAAAGCCTGGTTTTCCTTCATTCCTTCAGGCATGGGTACACCGCAGATTTCTCTTTTCCCCTGGTTGTATTCTCTCCATGCATGACCGGTAAGGTAACCGCGAATGACCATTTCAACTTTAAAAGGTTCGCAAAGGTGGCCTGCTGTTGCCATGGGATCCGGGATTGCAATTTTCCAGTTGGGCACTATATCAGCAGTGGCATCGAGAAATTCTGCTGCAATCTGGTTGAGTACCTGGCCTTTATAGGGAATGCCTGCAGGCAAAACCACATCAAACGCAGATATTCTGTCGGTTGCAACCATGAGCAACAACTCATCGTTGATGTTGTATACATCTCTGACCTTTCCCTTGTAAAAGCTTTTTTGACCGGGAAAGTTGAAATGGGTAAGTGTTACTGCCATGATTGGATTGTTGAGTTTTGATGATTGAGTTATTCTTTGGTTTGACTGCCATCGTAGGCCTGAATGATTTTGGTGACCAGGGGATGACGCACCACATCAGTTTCATTGAGAAAGATAAATTCAATTCCTTTTACCTTATTAAGGATACGTGTGGCGGTAATGAGGCCTGAGGTCTGATTGCGCGGCAGGTCGATCTGGGTTACATCGCCGGTAATAATGAATTTGGCAGATTTCCCCATTCTTGTAAGGAACATTTTGAGCTGACTCTCGGTTGCATTCTGCGCTTCATCGAGGATAGCAAAAGCATTGTCCAGCGTTCTTCCGCGCATAAAAGCCAGGGGGGCTATTTCAATGGTTTTGTCTTCAATATAGGATTCGAGTTTAGCAGGGGGTATCATATCCCTGAGTGCATCGTACAAGGGCTGAAGATAGGGGTCGAGCTTATCTTTTAAATCACCGGGCAAGAAACCCAGGTTCTCCCCGGCTTCCACTGCCGGACGGGTTAGGATGATACGCCTTACTTCTTTATTTTTCAGTGCCCTTACCGCCAAAGCTACCGCGGTATAGGTTTTTCCGGTTCCGGCAGGGCCGATGGCAAAAAGCATGTCATGTGTTTTAAAGCTTTGCACCATGCGCATTTGATTGGGCGTGCGTGCTTTAATAAGCATTCCGTTGCGGCCATGAAGCAGCAGTGCTTCGCTGTTGGCCTCGGCCTTTCCTTTCAGGGTCTGAGAATCAGTGGAAGTGATGATTTCCAGGATAGCTTCATCTGTTACTTTGTTAAATCGCTCAAAGTGGTTGAGAATGCTTTTTATTTTCTGGTCAAAAAGTTCCAGCTCATCATCATCACCGATGGCCTTTAATACATTTCCACGCAGAATAAGACGCAGTTTGGGAAAAAGCTTTTTCAACAACCTGAGTCTTTCTTCTTTTAGTCCGAAAATGTCTGCCGGATGAATGGCTTCCAGGGAAATGGTCAGTTCTCCTGCAGTATTGCCTTGGTTTAATTGGGTTTCTGTCACGAAATAAAATTAGGTTTTTAAGAAATGATGGTGCAAAATAACAAATTATTTTCCAAGGATGTGCTTTTGAAGTGAAATGTTTTTGCTGATAAATGTTTGCTTTTGTTATTTTTGCATAGAAAGGCAGAAATAATGAATTACTCAGGAAAAAACCATTGATTATGACCATCGTAACCCTCATCAGTGACTGGGGCATGAACAGCCATTACCAGGCGGCAGTTAAAGGCAGTATTTTAAGACAGATTCCCGGGGTGAACATAGTGGATATTACCCACACTTTGAGGCCCTTTGATATCATGAACTGTAGTTTTATTCTGGGCAATGCCTATCCGGATTTCCCCAAAGGGACTATTCATATCATCGGGGTAAATACGGAAGCCAGTACCAAAACACCTCATATTGTAGTTAAATACAATGATATGTTTTTTATTGGTGCTGATAATGGAGTTATGTCTTTGTTGTTTGATGAAAAACCTTATGAAGCGATTGAATTGGATATTATGCAGGATTCTGACTATTTTACTTTTTCATCGCGTGATGTCTTCGTTAAAGCCGCTTCCTTGATAGCCTCCGGTAAAGCCCTGAATGAACTGGGTGCAGGCTATACAACCCTGAATCGCATGTATGCCTTTAAACCTGTAGTCACTGACGACAAAATAGAAGGAAAGGTTATTTTTATTGACGATTATGAAAATGTTTTCGTTAACATTGATCATGCAACCTTCAGAAAGGTGGGTCGGGGTCGACCCTACACAATAAATTTCAGGGTTCCGGGTTATGCTATCAGAACACTGCATACATCTTATTCTGATGTTCCGGAAGGAGAAAAGCTGGCATTGTTTGGAAGTACCGGCTTTCTTGAAATAGCCATGAACAAAGGAAAAGCTTCCAGTTTGCTGGGGTTGGGGCTTACAAATACAGTAACGATCCTTTTTGAATCATAATCTTATTCTCAATGCATAGCCGGATGATTTTGCGTTGTTCCGGTTTATCCGAATTGTTATGTTTCCGTAAGAAGTCAATAAAAATCTGCCCGTAATTGTTTGTAATCATTAATTTATATTACTATTCATGTTAACGCTGTTTTTCAGGGAAATTAATAATTTTTTCAACAACCTTATCGGCTATATCTCTATTGGGGTATTTCTGCTGATCAATAGTTTGTTTCTCTGGGTTTTCCCCCTGGACACAAACGTGCTGCAATCGGGATATGCCAATATTGAAGGTTTGTTCAGTATGGGGCCTTTTGTGTTTCTTTTTCTCATACCTGCCATTACCATGCGATTTTTTGCAGATGAAAAAAAGAGTGGTACCATTGAATTCCTTCTTACCAAGCCTTTGTCCGATTTGCAGATTGTGCTGGCTAAATACCTCGCTGCTTTTGTGCTGGTGGTTTTTTCTTTGCTGCCAACACTGATTTATGTTATTACCGTTTATAATTATGGGTTGCCTGCAGGTAATATGGATATGGGAGCCACATGGGGATCCTACCTGGGTCTGTTGTTTTTGGGGGCTGCCTTTGTGTCCATTGGCCTTTTTGCATCCTCTCTGACCGACAACCAGATAGTTTCATTTGTCATCTCCATATTTTTATGTGGATTTGCTTACATAGGATTCGAATTTATTTATACCCTTGATTTGTTTGGTCAAAGTGATTTGTTTATCCGTAATCTGGGCATTTATGCCCACTATACTTCTATCAGCAGGGGAGTAGTAGACAGCAGGGATATACTTTATTTTTTAAGTTTGATTGCATTGTTTCTGCTGTTTACAAAGATTAAAATCGAAAGCAGGAAATGGATCTGACTCTTTACGGATAAAGATGTAGATTTCCTCTTAAAGAAACTGATAAACCTGACTTTTTTTGCGGTTACCAATAGAAGAATTTACCTTAGGATAAATGATGTCAATAAAAGAAGAAGAAAAAGAAAAATTGCCCAAACTCAACGTAAGAGCTGCCAACATAAGGACTCTGGTGCTGAGTGTTTTGATTATTATAGCGCTGAACATGATCGGCTCCCGGTATTTTGTGCGCCTTGATCTTACCTCAGAAAAAAGATTTACCCTTACACCTGCTACCCGTTTGTTGCTGAGTGAGCTGGATGACTATGTTCACTTTCAGGTGTACCTTGAAGGGGATTTTCCGGCCGGTTTTAAGCGGCTGAGGAACCAGACCCGCGAAATGCTGGATGAATTCAGGGCATGGTCTGATTTTGTAACCTATGAGTTCATCAATCCTACCATTGAGGGTGATTGGGAACGAACTGAAGAGAATTATACTATGCTGGTAGAGCAAGGGCTACAACCTACACAACTTCAGGTTACTACAGAAGATGCCAGTTCCCAGCAGATTATATTTCCGGGTGCCATAGCCAGATACCAGGGGCGTGAGGTTGCTATTTCACTGTTGCAGGAACAGATGGGTGAGTCATCAGAAAATGTGATCAACAATTCCAATCAGGCGCTTGAATACAATCTTGCATCATCAATACACAAACTTACGGTAGAGCAGAAACCCCGGGTTGCTTTCCTGGAAGGAAATGGTGAGTTGGACCTCAGGTTTGTTGCAGATATTACATTCAGCCTGGAGGACTTTTACGATGTAGACAGGATAAGCATTAATGGCAACCCTGAAGCACTCTCAGGGGTGAGTACACTGGTGGTTGCTCAACCGCTGGAGGAGTTTGCCGAACAGGACAAGTTTTTGATTGATCAGTTTGTGATGCATGGAGGTTCTGTTTTGTGGCTCGTAGATCCGGTATATGCCTCCATGGATAGTTTGCAGGTTACACCGGAAACCCTGGGTATGGCATGGCCACTCAATCTCGATGATATGCTTTTTCGCTATGGAGTTAGGCTCAATACCGATCTTGTCATGGATATGCAGTCGGCTCCGATTCCTATTACAACAGGTTATATGGGTGATCGACCTCAGATAAGCATGATCCCATGGTTTTATTTTCCTTTGGTGACACCCGCCACCAATCATCCTATGGTTAGAAATCTCAATGCTGTGCGCACCGAGTTTGTCAGCTCCATAGATACGGTGGCTGCTGAAGGAATTGAGAAAACGTTTTTATTGCAGAGTTCGCCTTACACGCGCGTTTTACAGACCCCTGCCCGGATATCTTTTGATATCATGGAAAGTCGTACCGATGAGAGCATGTATCGCGATGGATCCAGACCCGTTGCAGTTTTGCTGGAAGGTGAATTTACTTCCCTCTATACCAACCGTCGCAGTCCTGTTGCAAATTTACCTGCGGGCTTTTCACGTCGCGACAAAGGGGAAAGAACTGCCATGATTGTGGTATCCGATGGCGATATTATCCGCAACCAGTTTGATAACAGGGGCCAGCCGCTGCCTTTGGGGTATGACAGGTTTATTGATGAAACTTTTGGCAATGCCGATTTTATTCTCAATGCTATTAATTATCTTAACGACGACAGGGGAATTATGGAATCGCGCGCCAGGGAAGTCAGGCTTAGAATGCTGGACCAGAGTCGTGTAAATCAGCATAAACTCCCTGTTCAATTGGTCAATGTGGCACTCCCGGTCATAGTATTGCTGATTTTTGGTTTCCTCAGGTTTTGGCTGAGAAAAAGAAAATACAGCAAAAAAAGAGTATAATTGTTACAGATATCTTCCCGTTTTTCATAAACAAATCTGACTATTCAATCTGAAAAGCAGCTGATCCGGGTTTATGGATAAATACTAAGTATCGTTCATTAATAATCATTTGGTATGCGCAAAAGAAACGCGAAATTATTTTTCCTTTTATCCCTGAGTTTGTTTCTTGTGGGAATGATATTGTACTGGCAGTCGGGAATATATTCTACTTTCAGGGTAGAAGACCGGGATTTCAGCGTGGATAAAGACCTTGAGATTACGCGTATTGAGATGGAAAGTCTGTCGGAAGGCAAGAAAATTGTTCTTCACAAGGATAAACAGGAAAAATGGAGGTTGGATAGTTCTCTTTTTGCCAATGATTTGGCCGTGAGAGAGTTGATTGTGCTGCTGGAACGCTTGTCGGTAAGACAACCCGTAAGCATAGCCAATCGCAACCAGGTGGAAGAGATGCTATCTGCAACGGGCGTTTTGGTAGATGTTTTTGTTGCGGCTCACAGGGTGAACTTTGGAAATTTTCGTCTTTTCCCTTACGAAAGAAGGTTCCAGTCATTTATTGTAGGGCCGGATGCGCCCGAAGGTGAAAGTACCTTTATGCGGAAAACTTCTTCTGATCAAGCCTTCAGAGTAACACGACCCGGATATAAGAAAGGAGTATCAGAGCTGTTTACTGCCGAAAAACGAGTATGGCGAGATCCAGTTGTATTTGATGTCAATCATGAATCTATTCATTTTGTTGATGTTTCAGTTTATGGTAATGAAGAAGAATCTTTTGTCTTGAAACCTTTGAATGATCAAGATTTTCAGTTTTTCAGGGACGAGGATAAGGAAAAGGTTATAGCCATTGAAGCAGATACAACTCGTGTCCTGAGGTTTTTATCTTCCTTCAGGGATATTCATTATGAGCGATTGCTGGATGAGGAAGATGAAAAAATCAGAAAAGAACTCATGTTTGAGCAACCCTTTATGGAGATTTCCGTAAAAACAAAAGATGGCATGCAAACCAATATAAAGGCTTTTGCCAGGCATGCAACGGATGAGATACTCAGTATTGCAGAAGGAGTAAGCCAGGACCCCAACAGGTTATACGTGCAGGTGAACGAGGGAGAATATGCTTTGGCGCAATACTATGTGTTTAGCCGTATCCTGAGGCCCTTATCCTTTTTTGAAAATAAACCTGCTGAGCCATCATCGGATTAGATTAAAGAATTATCTTTGCAAACGTATCATAAAACAGGTAAAAAATGAAGTTTATTGTATCGAGCAGTCTGCTTTTAAAGCAGTTACAGTCAATTAGCGGTGTGTTAAGCACCAATAATACCTTACCTATATTGGACAATTTCCTGTTTGAGTTGAATGACAATGAGCTGAAAGTGTCCGCATCAGATCTGGAAACCACCATGACAGCCCGCCTTACGGTAGATATGGCTGAAGATGAGGGAAAAATAGCCATTCCAGCCAAGCTTTTACTGGATACCTTGAAGACTTTTTCAGATATTCCGGTAACACTGGAAATTGACAAGGAGAGTTTTGGTATCAGCCTTATTGCAGGAGAAGGTAAGTATCGTCTTGCAGGTCAGGACGGTGAAGAATATCCCAGCCCGGCCGAGCTGGAAAATGCTACCAACCTGAAGATAGAATCAGATATCCTTCACAATGCTATCAGCAAAACCATTTTTGCTACCAGCAATGATGAACTGAGACCTACCATGACCGGGGTATATGTTGAACTCACTACTGATAATATCACTTTTGTGGCAACCGACGCTCATAAACTGGTGCGTTATCGCCGCAATGATATCAAGGGTGAGGAAAGCGCAGCTTTTATTCTTCCCAAGAAGCCCCTCAACCAACTTAAAGGTATACTGGCCATGGGCGATGCACCGGTAGATATTGAGTTCAATGAGAAGAACGCACGTTTTATCTTCAGGAATATCACCATGACCTGCCGCCTGATTGATGGTAAATACCCCAACTACACGGCAGTTATTCCTCTGGAGAACCCCAACAAGCTGACCCTTGATCGCTCACCGTTCCTCAATGCCATCAGAAGGGTTTCTTTATTTTCCAACCAGGCAACCTACCAGGTGAAGTTTAAAATTGCCGGAACTGAATTACACTTAATGGCCGAAGACCTTGACTATAGCAATGAAGCTAAAGAAAGACTCAACTGCCACTTCGAAGGCAACGACATGGAAATTGGCTTCAATAGTAAATTCATGGTAGAGATGCTCAATAACCTGGAAACCGATCAGGTAGTAATGGAAATGTCTGAGCCTAACAGGGCCGGGCTGATTCTGCCGCTTGATGATGAAAACCAGGATGAAGATATCCTTATGCTTGTGATGCCCGTAATGCTCAACGCTTAAATGGGGAGTCAATCAAAACTAAAACAAAACAGGGAACGTTTTCAGCGTTCCCTGTTTTGTTTTATGCCCACTGGGATAGTTCCAGCCAGCGGTTTTCTTTTTCTTCCAGTTCCTTCTCCAGTGCCTGGTAATCTGCTGAGATTTTCTGCAATTCATCAGCTGGGAGTGCTCCTGAATTCATTTTGTCAAGGTATAGTTTTTTGGTTGATTCCAGTTGCTCAATGGCCTTTTCCAGCTCGTCATATTCCCTCTGTTCCTTAAATGTAAGCTTGGTCTTTTCTTTTTGCTTCGGGGCAACAGGTTTTGGGGTAGTCTGTTTTTCCGTTTTCCGTTCTTGCTGTTTTTCCGCTGCTTTCTTTTCCTGGTATTCGGTGTAGTTTCCCGGAAAATCTTTGATTTTCCCATTCCCTTCAAATACAAAAACATGATCCACCAGGTTGTCGAGAAAGTAACGGTCGTGCGATACTACAATGAGGCAACCGGGAAAATCTTCCAGGAAATCTTCCAGCACGTTGAGCGTAGCAATATCCAGATCGTTGGTAGGTTCATCAAGAATCAAAAAATTAGGATTTTTCATCAAAACGGTTAACAGGTAAAGCCGTCTTCTTTCTCCTCCGCTGAGTTTTCGCACCAGGTCGTTCTGGGCAGAGAAGGGGAAGTTGAAATATTGCAAAAACTGTGCGGCAGACATGGTTACATCTTTACCTACCTTGATGCTCTCAGCAATGTCCTTGACCACCTCAATCACCTTTTTGTTTTCATCTACCTTTATGCCTTCCTGGGTGTAATATCCATACTGTACCGTTTCTCCGGTGGTTACAGTGCCTTTGTCGGGTTGTAATTTACGGGTGATGATGTTGAGCAGGGTGGTTTTTCCCGAGCCGTTCATGCCTACAATACCGGTTTTTTCCTGCTTTTTAAAAATATAGGAAAAATCATCGATGATAAGTTTGTCATCAAAACTTTTGCTAACATTTTCCAGTTCCAGGATTTTCTTTCCCATCCGTGCCGACTGCATAACAATTTCACCCTGCTGGCTGGCAGATTGTACCGAAGCGGTTTCTTTCAAATCATGAAAAGCAGTGATGCGGGCTTTGGATTTGGTGGTGCGTGCCTTGGGCTGACGCCTCATCCATTCGGTTTCTTTTTTGAGCAGGTTGCGTGCCTTTTCAGTCCTTATCTTTAAATCGGCCTCCCGCTCCTGCTTCTTTTGCAGGAAATAAGCATAATTGCCCCTGTAGTGGTAGATATTGCCGTTTTCCAGCTCAAGAATCTCATTGCAAACATTGTCGAGGAAATACCGGTCGTGGGTAACCAGCAATAAGGTAAGTTTCTGTTTGGCCAGGTAGTCTTCCAGCCATTCAATCATTTCAAGGTCAAGGTGGTTGGTGGGCTCGTCAAGGATGATAAAGTCGGCTTCTTCCACCAGGATCTTGGCCAGTGCCACCCTTTTTATCTGTCCACCCGAAAGTTGACCCACCGGTTGGTCAAAATCTTCGATTTTAAGTTGAGAAAGGATTTGCCGGATTTTGGCCTCCATGCTCCAGGCTTGCAGTTCATCCATTTTGGTTATAAGCTTCTGCAAGGTTTCGTTGTCTGCTTTTTGGGGATCTTGCTCGTGCAGCCGCACTTGCTTTTCATATTCTCTCAGGGTACTGATAACAGGGCTGTCATCATTGAGGATGGTTTGAATAACCGTGGGTTCGGGAGCAAAAGCAGGGTTCTGATCCAGGTAGGCAATGCGCAATCCTTTTCTGAAATTGCAAGACCCCGAATCGGGAATATCTTTCCCTACCATGATGTTGAGCAAGGTGGTTTTTCCGGCACCATTGCGGGCTATCAGACCTACTTTCTGTCCCTGGTCAATGCCAAAGCTGATGTCTTCAAACAATAATTTTTCTGCGTATGCTTTACTGAGGTTGTCTGCCTGAAAATAGTTCATTCTGTAGAAATTGTTTTTTGCGAAATTACGCTATTTTCGCGTTACAGCCTCAATTTGATTGCTGGCCAAACATGAAAAAAGCCCTGTAGGTTTTACAAGGCTTTTGTTTGGGGCGTTTTAAATCCTTCAGGCAATTCTTACATTGACTGCCTTTTTCCCTTTGTCATCCTCGGTAATTTCGAAAGTTACCTTGTCATCATTTTTGATTTTATCAACCAATCCTGTGTGATGAACAAACACATCTGCTCCTGTTTCATCATCAACAATAAAACCATAGCCCTTTTTCTCATTAAAAAATTTAATTGTTCCGTTTTCCATGTCAGAGATAAATTAATGCATTAAAATAGATTTAACATTCAAAAATACAAATTTTTGCAACATAAGCAAATCTTTTTAATGAATATGTGCATGATTATCAATTGTTTTGTTGTTTTCGACACTTTTAAAACACATTTGGTGCTTAAAAATGAGATTTGTGTTCAAAAATCTCATTCTCTGAACTTTATTGAGATCTTCCATAACACCACAAATGGCAGTACTAAGAAATTCCTGATGGATGATAACGAAATTGTTCAAGTCTTCAGAGTAGTTGGAGGGGGAAGATAAAAAAGGCCGGGCAGTTTCCGTAAATATTTGCATTGCAAGCAGAGAAAAAGGTTTACGTTGTTATGAAACTGCCACGGCCGTTTTACAAAGGTAATTTAAAAATACTGGATCTCCTCAACCAGCTGCCAGGGTTCTTTGATCAAATGAGGATTTTTGTCAATATGAATAAGGCCGCTGATGGAAAGTTTTTTGACATGGAAATGGCTCTGACCTTCTGTATCAACGAATTTTATAACAATCAATGAACCAACTTTAATAATGAAGTTTTCCACTTCATGAGCAACGTCAAGCAGGGCGTCTTTTGCCTTGATAATTTCGGGGTTTTTGCAAGGTTTTGACGCAAAGCATTTATAAATATCATCAATGATATCATAAACCTGCGCAGTGGTCATTTCCTCGCGCGAGCGGGTCATAAACTCATTATAACCCATCACGCTTTCTTCCTGGCTATAGGCATCCAGCCCTACAATCTTAGTAAGTTTTAATACAGCATGGTAGCAGTTCATGCTTTCGTCCTTGTTTTCTGTATCGAACCACGAAATTACAGGTACGTAGCGATGCAGCTTCCTTTTTTTGTAATCGGAATTGATACTATTGAAGGAGACATAATCGTGAAATGCGCTTTGCAGAATATAAATCTGGTCTTTGAGCCTGAGAATTTCATCATGGTGCTTCTTCTCCATCTTATCCAGTTTGCGTTCGTAGTATTTGTAATACTGCTTCATAAACTGGTTTTGCGGACCGGCAGCTACCAGGCGCTGACCCTCTTCTGTATCCAGGAACTGGTCAAAGTTTTCAATGAACTTTTCAGCAATTTTTTCAGCCTGCTTATTATAAGAGGTTTCGTATTTCCAGGTATTCTTAGGGTTGAGAATCAAAGAATCAACTCCTTTGACCTCTTTGGGTATGCTCAGCCCGAATGGAGCTACTTCTTCCACGGGAGCATTGTCAAGGGATCCATCCAGTATGGCCCTGATGATGTTACGGGTAGATTCCAGATCTATACGCTGCCCTATACCGTAAGGGCCTCCTATCCAACCGGTATTTACCAGGTAAGCGGTCGCTCCATGCTTTTTCATCTTATCGGCCAGTTGTCTTGCATAAATTGTGGGATGTACCATCAAAAATGCAGCTCCGAAAGCAGAAGAGAAAGTAGGTAAGGGTTCTTTTACTCCTCTTTCGGTACCGGCCAGTTTACTTGTGTAACCACTGAGAAAGTAATACATGGCTTGTTCGCGGCTGAGTCTTGAAACAGGAGGCAAAACCCCAAAGGCATCCGCCGTGAGAAAGATTATCTTTTTGGGATGTGTTCCCTTGCTTACCGGCTTCACAATATTGTCGATATGATGAATGGGGTAGGAAACACGGGTGTTTTCTGTTTTGGTGGTGTCGTAAAAATTGATTTCTCCGCTTTGAGTGTTGTATACCACATTTTCAAGCAGGGCGTTGCGACGGATAGCGTTGTATATATCGGGTTCTTTTTCTTTGCTGAGGTTGATGCATTTAGCGTAGCAACCTCCTTCGAAGTTAAAAATACCTTCATCATCCCATCCATGTTCATCATCTCCGATGAGATAGCGCTCGGGATCGGCCGACAGAGTTGTTTTTCCTGTGCCCGAAAGTCCGAAAAAGATAGCTGTATCCCCGTTTTTTCCCATATTGGCAGAACAATGCATGGAGGCCATACTGTTGAGGGGAAGGTAATAATTCATGATGCTGAAGAATCCTTTTTTTATCTCCCCTCCGTACCAGGTGCCACCCACCAGCGACATCTTTTCTTTCAGGTTGAATGCCACATATACATCAGAATTGAGATTTTGTTCTTCCCAGCGATCGTTTACCGTTTTGCATGCATTGAGCATCACAAAATCAGGCTCAAAGTCCAGTAACTCCTCTTCGGTAGGACGGATAAACATGTTTTTCACAAAATGAGCCATCCATGCTACTTCTGTGATTACCCTGATTCTCAGCCTGGAGTTTTCGTTGGCACCACAAAATGCATCCATTACATAAAGCTTTTTGCCTTGAAACTGTTGCAGGGTTGTTTCTTTGAGCTCATCCCAAACCTGCTCGCTGATGGGATGGTTGTCAGAGCGTTTGGCATTGGGGCCTGCCCACCATATATTGTTTTTGGAGGTTTCTTCCATCACAATATATTTATCCTTGGGCGATCTGCCGGTAAAGATGCCTGTATCGACAGCTACGGCACCGTTTTCGGTCTCAAAGCCTTTTTCAAACCCTTCCAGAGAAGGGTCAGTCTCATGCTCAAACAGTTCGTCATAAGACAGGTTGTAATGAATTTCTGTTGTGTCTTTGATACCATAAATGGTAAGATCCGGAGGATGGATCTGGATTGTTTTTGTTTTTTGGTTCATAAGGGTTTTTTTATTTGCAGTGGCGTTAGTCCACTGTTTTAATTAATGTGTTTTGATGCCGCCAAAATTATAAAAAAACATACTAAACTCGTAAATAATTCAATAAAATTATCAGCTTTAATATTTTTAAGATTTTATAGGGATATTTTCCCATTAACCTGTGTATTTCACTTTTGTTTGATACATGATGTAATCTTTGAGAACAATACCGGGTTTTTGATGGTTGTAAATCATATCAGCAAAATACAAAATATGACGCAACTCTCTGCTATCCTTGAACAGATAGACTATACAGACCCTGCAGCCTACGGGAAAACACGAAACTATATTGATGGTGCAGTAACACGTCTTTCACCCTACATATCAAGAGGGGTCATCAGCACCCGCTTTGTTATGGAAAGGTTGCTGGATAGAGGAATTAATCCTCAAAAAATGTATAAACTTTTGCAGGAGCTTGCCTGGAGAGATTATTTTCAGCAGGTATGGGTGCACAAAGGGAATGAAATCAACAGCGATATGAAATTTGCTCAGCAGAATGTAACCCACCGTGAGATGCCTCTTGCAATGGTAGAGGCCAAAACAGGCATTGAAGCCATTGACGAAGAGATTCGTGAGTTTTATCAGACCGGATATATGCACAATCACCTGCGGATGTATGTGGCTTCCATTGCATGCAACGTGGGTGGAAGCTACTGGAAAACGCCCGCCCGCTGGCTCTATTACCATTTGCTTGATGCTGACTGGGCCAGCAATGCGCTGAGCTGGCAATGGGTTGCCGGTACTTTCAGCAACAAAAAATACTATACTAACCAGCAAAACATCAATAAATACTGCTATTCCCCACAGAAAAATACCTTTCTCGATGTCAGTTATGAGGAGCTGGCTGACATTAAAGTGCCTGATATTCTCCAAAGCACCTGCATGCCAAATCTGGATATCCGTTTGCCGGAAAGCACGGTTAATGATTTAGATCTGCAACTACCGGTGCTGTTGTATAACTTTTATAACCTCGATCCGCTATGGAAAAAAGATAGTAAGGCAAATCGTGTACTTTTACTTGAACCTTCACATTTCAGGCAGTATCCTGTTTCGGATAAGACCATAAACTTTGTGATGGAACTCGCCGGTAACATCGAAGACATTAAGGTATTTGCCGGAGAGTTTGATGATTTTGTACAGACCTTTCATCCTGGTAAAATATTTTTCAAAGAACATCCACTGAACCGGCATTACCACGGAATTGAAGAGCCCCGGGACTGGATGTTTGATGTGAAAGGCTATTTTCCTTCTTTTTTCGGTTTCTGGAAAAAGTGTGAGAAACAATATCCTTTCAGATAGGTTAGTCTGGAAAAATTGATTCCTCAATTGTGAAAGTGTAACCAACAATATGTCTGATGGCAGCAAAAATGCGTAAAAAGGAAAACTTTCCTTCAAAAATTTGCCCTGTTTGCGGTTTGACATTTTTGTGGCGCAGGAAGTGGGCCCTGACATGGGATAATGTAGTTTACTGCAGCCAGCGATGTAAAAACCATAAAAATGAAGAATTATGAGCACAGTTTCTCTTGTGTTTCCCCATCAGTTGTTTGAAAAATCTTCATTACCTTTTGATGAGGGGGAGGTGTATCTTGTTGAAGAACAGCTGTTTTTTACCCAATACAACTTCCACAAACAAAAGCTGGCCTTCATGAGGGCCTCCATGAAGTTCTATGAAAACTTTTTAAAAGAGAAAGGAGTTAAGGTCTGGTATATATCCTGTCAGCAAAAGGAATCTGATATCCGGGAGTTGTTTCCACGACTCAGCAAAGAGGGGGTGACCGAGGTGCATTGCATTGATCCCACTGATGACTGGCTCAGGCAAAGACTGAAAAGTTCCGGGAGTGACTACGGTGTCAGTTTGAAAATGCATTCATCTCCATTGTTTATGAATTCACGCCGGGAGATTGAAAACTACTTTGCCGACAAGAAAAGGTTTTATCACGCTGACTTTTATACAGACCAACGTAAGAAGAGGAAACTATTGCTTGAAGGTGACAAGAAGCCGCTGGGAGGGAAGTGGAGCTTTGATGCTGAAAACAGGAAAAAGTATCCTGCCGGGAAAAATCCACCCCGGCTTAGATTTCCTGAACAAAACGATTATTATCAAGAGGCTGTAACTTATGTGGAGAAGAATTTTGGGGACAATCACGGTTCGCTGAGCAATAAGCCTCTCTATCCTGTCACCCATGAAAGTGCTGTTGGCTGGATGGAGAACTTTTTTGCAGAAAGGTTTACGGAATTTGGGCCTTATGAAGACGCTATGATTGCCGGTGAAAGCATATTGCACCACAGTGTCCTTTCTCCTTTGTTGAACAACGGACTGCTTACTCCTCAGCAGGTGCTGGATGCTGCATTGCGGTATAGTTCGAAAAATGAGATTCCGCTTAACTCACTGGAAGGATTTGTCAGGCAAATCGTTGGCTGGAGAGAGTTTATAAGGGCAATGTATGAATTAAAGGGAAGAGAAGAGCGTACCCTTAACTTCTGGGGCTTTTACCGAAAAATTCCTGACTCTTTTTATGATGGAACTACAGGAATTGATCCTGTAGATATTGTTATCAAAAGGGTTTTAAAAACCGGATATTGTCATCATATTGAAAGGTTGATGGTACTTGGAAATTTTATGTTGTTGTGCGAGTTTGATCCGGATGAGGTTTACCGATGGTTTATGGAATTATTTATAGATGCATGGGACTGGGTGATGGTGCCGAATGTTTACGGTATGAGTCAGTTTGCCGATGGCGGACTAATGTCCACCAAGCCTTACTTCAGCGGAAGCAATTACCTGATGAAAATGAGTGATTTTCCTAAAGGGGATTGGCAACGAACCTGGGACGGACTTTTCTGGCGTTTCATGGATCAACATCGTGATTTTTTTGGAAAGAATCCCCGGATGGGAATGTTGCTGCGCACGCTGGAAAAGATGGATGAAGAGAAGCGAGAGGCCCATTTTAGTAACGCAGAAAATTTTCTCAACCAACTGAATGTATAATCCGGGTTAATTTAACCTCATTTTTTTTGGGGGGAGGATTTTACGTAAAAATACCCATTTTGTAGCCCGGTTGTTTTTGTATCTTTCGCATGTGTTTTAACATTATTGTTGAAGGAAAAATGTGAAGTCATGAACAAAACAACGTTTGAACCACAAAAGATTCTGTTTCCTATGCCTGTTAGCCTGGTGGTAACAGGCACTCCTGAAAAAGCCAATATTGTCACCATTGCCTGGGTGAGCCTGCTCACAAGTGCCCCTCCCACCTTGGGGATTTCAGTGGGTTCCAGGGGTTTTTCGGGTGATGAAATTCTGAAAAACAAGCACTTTACGGTTAATATTGCTGGAACTGATATCATGACGGAAGCCGATTATTGCGGTATTTCATCTGGTAAAGAAGTGGACAAATTTGCTAAGACCGGCTTGACCAAAGTTCCTTCCCTAAAAATTCCTTCACCCATAATTAAAGAATGTCCTTTAAATATTGAATGTGAACTGGTGTCTTCTTCCCTTTTTGGAAAGACCCATCATTTTGTTGGCAAAATTCTTCAGGTTCATATGGATACCGATAAGCTGAGAGATCCTCAAAATCCCGGTTCCTATATGGCAGAGGCGATGGACCCTTTGATCTACATGGGGGGAGCAAGAGAATACAGAAAGCTGGGAGAAAAAATCGGAGATGCATATAGTATAGGTGAAAGATTAAGATAAAAGGGGCTAAGATTAATGCGAATAACAGGTAAGATTTGTTAAGATGTGTTTTTAAGTATTTTTTGGCAAAAGCTACAAAATAAATTTAGTTTATATTTTATTGCAGTGTATCAATAAAAAATATAAATTTGTATCATTAAAAACCAATTATGCCTGACAAATGAACGAAAATGAAAACAGGTTTCTTACTGATAAAGATCTTTGGCTATTGATAGCGCAGAGTTCGGTAGGGGATTCTTACCGACCGTTAAATTTACGCGGAGCCACTCTTGTCGGTGCCAATTTTGCGGGTGCTGATTTGTCAGGTGCTAACTTTTCGAAGGCAGACTTGCGGGGTGCCAATTTGCAGGGAGCGAACCTTTCAGGAGCGTTTCTGGCCAATGCTGATTTAAGCAATGCCAACCTTACAGGTGCAACCCTTGACGGAGCGGTGCTGGCAGGTGCCAATCTAAGCCATGCCAGGGTAGATGAAGCTGATCTTTCTGATACGAATATGGCTGAAGCTGATATGACCAAGATTTCTGCAGTGAACTGCGATTTTACCCGATCCGATCTTTCTCAATGTATCATCCGGTATGGTGAACTTCTCCGTGCCAACCTGTTTAAAGCCAACCTTTCAGGGGCTGATCTTACCGGTGCCGATGTGCTGGAAGCCAATTTTACCCGCACTTATTTCAACGATACTGTAATGGAGGGTATACTGAACCTGGAACGGGCCGTGGGGTATAAGGGCTGAGGCTGAGGGCGTAGCCCGAAGTCCCGCGACCGGAGGGATGCGGGATTGATGTTAAGATTAAGGTTGGGGCGCAGCGGAGTCCCCGCGACTGAAAAAGGGATGTGGGATTGAGGCTAAGACTGAGATTTTTTGCGTAGCTGTTTTACAAGCTTTTTGGTTTTTCTTTTTTCCTTTAATAGTTCACTATTGAGCAGGGCAGTTTTTTGTTTCCATTTTTCGGTCTGATGTTTTAGATCCTCTCTTTCTTTTTTCCATAAAATATTGTTTCCCAATATTTCAAACCATTGAATGATTTCCGGATTATTTTTGGAATGTTCAATGAGATCAGTTATGGGTGCAGGAGGATTTTCTCCCGCACATATTACGGCAAGCCCTTCGCCAAAGGGAAACTCCAGGAGATTGTATTGCTCTCTGATTTCTTCCATCAACTTCCATACTTCAAATCCCGGCCTTCTAACTTTTGTATCATGAAGAAGAATAATACACTGTTGACTCATTTTGGGCAGCCAGTTATTAAAATCATTTCTTGCTGCTTTCAGGGTATGAGTTCCGTCAATATGCAGTACATCAATACTTTTTTCAGAAAAGCGATCCAAAGCCTTGTCAAATTTCATTTTCAGAAGGGTAGAAAAACCGGCAAATTCTTCTTGATTGATTCTGTTTACCCGCTGAAATACTTCTTTACTGTATTTGCCCACATGCACATCTCCCTGCCATGTATCCACGGCAAAACACATGGTAGGTATCCTGAGAGCTTTTCTTGCCTGGCAAAAAGCAAAATAAGAGTTTCCGCTGTAGGTGCCTAACTCCACCATAATTTTCGGCTTTATCATTTCCATCAGCCAAAAAGCAAAAGGGATGTGAGGGATCCAGCTGTGTGGATTGTCAAGAAATTGAGGTTTGCTCAGAAAATAGTTGCGGGGTGTAGATAAAAACATTTTTTTGCCAGGTTGTTGAATAACTGAATTCAATCCGTAAAAATAGTAAGAATAACCATTTTGGGAAGCAACGTTTGCGTCAGAACCATCCCCTAAGCTTATAAAATGATAAAAATATATCCTTAAAGTAAAAATTACTAAGGGTTTTTCTGTTCAGGACTGTCTGTTGTATTGAACCAAGAAATAAAATAAGTGTTTAAGTCATTGATTTATTCAACCATATCTCAAATTTTCCTGTTATGAAAAAACTATTAACTATTTTGATCACGCTGGCGAGCCTTTCGCTGTGGAGCCAATCCCATGAGATTGCTCCGGGATATTACGAAAAACTGAATCAGGAACGCAATAATGCTCATGCCGAAAAGGGTCAGTTGCCTTTTAATCCAGAATTAAAAGGCATTTCCATCAATCCCCAACCTGGATTCAGCAAGGGTTTTTCTGCAGTAAATGTTGCCAAAAACAATATTGCAGAGGGCGAATGGATGAGCTGGATAAATGGTGATTACAGCACTGCCATCGGAAGCCAGGAGAATTTTGTGTTTGATGTGGCTGCACGATTTGAACCTGCTGACCTGTCGGAATTAGCAGGTTATCAAATATCCTCAGTGAGTATCGTTCCCGGTGATATGGCTGATTTTACCCTGAAAATATGGCAGGGACAAAATCCACCCCAGGAAATCTATTCTCAGGTTATTGATTCCATTGTACCCAACCAGGAAAATGTAATAGACCTTGAGATGCCTGTTCTGATAGATGAAAGTCAGGATTTATGGGTAGGTTACCAGGTGGAAGGTTCAAATGTTTATCCTGCCGGGGTAGACTCCGGCCCTGCGGTTACAGGAAAGGGGGATATGCTGCAAGTTGACGGTGTATGGTTTTCTATGAATGAGGAATTTTTCCTGGATTTCAACTGGATGATAAGCGCATGGGTTGAACCTGCCGCCGATCCGGAAGCTCCTGCAGCTCCCTTGCAATTAACAGCCACAGCAGATGAAAATGGTCAACTCATTGTTGACCTTGCCTGGGAAAACCCATCAACTACCTTTGGAGGTGAACCTTTGAGTGATTTGGATAATATTTTTGTTTACAGGGGAGAGACCTTACTGCAAACTATCAGTAATCCGGTAATTGGTGGAACCGAAAGTTTTACCGACAATGAAATTGACGTTTCAGGTATTGTAAGTTATGCTGTAGTGGCAGAAAATCAGAATGGCAATGGACCTACTGCCCGTACAACTGTTTTTGCAGGTTTCGATGTGCCTGCAGCTCCTTCCAATGTTATACTCAGCGAAGTGGATAACAATGCTTTTATTAGCTGGGATGCTCCCCAGTCTGGGTTTAACGGAGGTGCTATTAATACCAGTCTTACCACATATACTTTGGTTCGAATGCCCGGATTTGTTACCGTAGCAGAAGGAATTACTGATATTTCCTTTACAGACAATACAATCCCGGGGGCTGGAAACTACTTTTACACGGTAACAGCATCCAATGAACAAGGCGAAGGGGGGGCTGCTATCTCCAATGTTGCTTCTTTGGGCCTTGATGGATTGTTGTACTTTGAACCTTTTGATTATCAGCCTGGTAGTTTGCCTGCAGGATGGGAACTGACAGGCGTATCGCATCATTGGGAAATTTCTCACTCAGAAGTAGCCGGAGGTGAAACTCCTGAATTGAAACTGAACTGGGTGCCCGGAACAACAGGCCAAAGCAGGTTGGTAAGTCCTGTAATCGACTTGCAGGATAATGAGGCTGTACGGCTTACCTTTCATCAATTCCTGGATAACTTTGCCGCCTCCAATAATGAAAAAGTGGCCATGGATTATTCAGTTGATGATGGAAATAGCTGGATAAATATTTGGGAACAGGAAATATCCAACGAAGATATTCCCCAGGGAGAGTACAGCTATGTATTTAATATTCCTTCCGGTGAATCATCGGTTCAGCTGGGCTTGCGTTTTGAAGGAAACTCTTATAATATCGACTACTGGTACATTGACAATATCATTATTGAACCCTTGCTGGAGAATGATTTGCTGGCTGAAAATATTACAGGCAATGCCTATCCAGTAGTAGGTTCAGAAACAATATATACAGTGTCTGTTCAGAATGCCGGGCAAACGGCAACAGGCGATTTCGTTGTCAGACTAATGGGTGAGGGGGATATCGAGCTTTCATCGGTTTCAGGAGAGTTGCTGCAACCGGGAGAGACAGCTGAATTTTCACTGCCCTGGACACCTCAGCAAACCGAAAGTACTTTTATTTATGGCATGGTGGATTTTGCAGGGGATGAAAATCCTGCCAACAACAATACTACCGATTTTGAGATAAATGTTTTACCCGAAGGTTCGTTTGTTGCACAGGTGGGAACCCAGTCCACTTTCGCTCCAACCAGTATTCCCTTTGACTTTTTCTGGAAAGCAAGTTTGAGCCAGACTTTATATTACCCCGAAGAGTTGGGACTTACGGGTGGTGTGCTCACGGCCTTGCAATACAAAAATGAGTTTGCCAACGATCTTCCGGGCAAAGCCATAAAGATTTGGGTGGGCGAAACAACGCAGGAAAATCTTGTGGAAGGTTGGATCGATGTTGATGAGTTAATGCTCGTTTTTGATGGAACAGTAGATTTCCCCGAAGGGAAAAATGATATCTTCATTCCACTGGATACACCTTATCCTTATGCAGGAGATAATCTTGTTGTGTTTGCCAGCAGGGAGTTTGAAGACCAGTGGTTTAGCAACAGTAACAGGTTTTATGCTTCATCTGATCCCGGTTCGGCCCGAACCATCAGAAGGTCTGCAGACGAAACTATTGATCCTGCAAACCCCGGTTTTTTGCAGCATAGCGACTGGTATCCCAATACCACCTTATTTTTCTCCACCGAAGGCTTAGGAGCGCTTGAGGGATTGGTATCGGATAGTGATGGCCCGGTGGAAGGTGCCAAAGTCAGGTTGGCCGGTACGCAAACCAACACTTTTACGGATGAGGACGGTAACTATAGCTTACCCTATGTGTTGCCTGGCAGCTATGATGTTGAATTCAGTTTGTTTGGCTATTTCTCCCAAACTATTGAAGCGGTTGAAATTGCGGAAGATGAAACCACCATTCTGGATGTAACCTTTGAATCCATCCCTCAATATACCGTTTCAGGTTCTGTAGAGGGGAACAATGGCCTTATTCCTGACAATGCTGTTGTGACGCTTGAAGGATATGATGATTATCTTGTCAATATTGATAGTAATGGTGATTTTGTTATAGATGGTGTTTTTGAAGGTGAATACATGTTCAGTGTTATTGCACCGGGTTATGAATCTTTTACCAATGAGTCGTTGCTGGTAGAGGGTGATATTGACCTGGGGCTGGTGGTTATTTCGGAAATAATCCTTACACCGGGTTCTCTTGCGATTGATTATGACAACTTTGGTGCAGGTAATGCCCTGTTCTCCTGGAGTATTCCTTTGGGAAATACAGAATTCAGATACGATAACGGAACACCGACTACCGCACTGGGTACCACCAGCATTTCTGACAATGCTGTTCTGGGGGTTGCGCATGCAAACAATGCAGAGCTATTCGAGATGTCCTGGATTTGGGCCAGTGATGTGGACCAACAGTCCATAGAAACAGTAAAAATATGGGTTTTTGGTCTCGATGAAAACGGATTGCCTGACCCCAATGATTTATTATACACAGCTGATGATGTTGCTCTTAATCAGGATGGTGCATGGACAACCTACCAATTTAGCCAACCTGTTGTGGCCCCCAACGGATTTTTCATGGGTTTGGGAGCAGAGGGATTTCTTGCACTGGCTGCGGAAGAAGGGGCAGATCCTGAATGGCCCTTCATTCCCAATACTCATTTTTTTAACACAAATGTACTTTCTGATGAATTCATTCCCCTTGAATCTTATGGATTCCAATGGAATTTTTTCATCCGTGCTTTAGGAAATGATTATGGCAGCATTAACAATAAGTCGGCTCAGGAGACCAATCAAATGATTACATTCGGTGGAGAATTAAAATCCATTGAAATTCCGACTCCTGAAGATCCGGGAAGTCCTGCATATGCTTCATCTGGTAATAAGTCGGCTGGTAAATCAGTAACCGGGTTTAATGTATTCCTGGACGATATGGACGAACCGGTAGCCTTTACCGAAGATTGGGAATACTTGTTTACAGACCTGCCCGAGGGAAATCTAACTGCAGGTGTACAGTCTGTGTACAGTAGCGGAGTTTCTGAAATTGTAACCATCAACTTTGATCTTCTTTACCCTGTAGAAGTAACGGTTAATGTAACAGCCAATACCGGTGAAATTCCTGAAGGTGCAGAGGTCAAACTGATCAACGAAGAGGCTGAGCAATACTTTTATTCCGGTGAGGTGGATGCCCTGGGTGTCGTTAACTTTCCATCCGTTCGCAAAGGATTCTATACAATGCAGATTTCACTGGACAACTATGAGCTCTATATTGTTGAGAACCTGGAAATTCAGTCTGACATAACTTTGGATGCCATGTTGATTGAGCAGTTAGATGCCCCTGTCAATCTTTTGGTTGCCAGAGAGGGTCTGGAGTCAGGGCAGGTATTATTTAGCTGGAACAATCCCCTTCATGGGTGGGAAGAAAGTTTTGAAGAGGGTTCTTTGCCTGAAGGCTGGAGCCAGATAATTACCAACACCAATACACAATCCGGTTATGCCAATACCTGGCAGATCGTTGAAACCGTTCCATTCTCTAACCCGATAGTCCCCCGGGAAGGTCAATACCAGGCTTTCATCATGTGGAGTTTTATGGATCAGAATGAATGGTTGATTTCTCCTGAGTTTGTGGCTCCAGCCGGAGATCTTGTCTTCTGGTATCACGGTACAAACGGATCCAGTTTTGGTGATAACTATTATGTTAAAATCACCCAGGATGGCGGAGATACATGGGATATTTTATGGAATGCCAGTGATTTACCCTATGGTGTAAATCATTACACCGACTCTGTAACCATTGATTTGTCCCTTTATGCAGGAAGTAATGTGCAGCTTGCATGGCATGCAGATGACGGTCCCAACGGAGTAGGTTTATGGAGTACCTGGGCCATTGATAATATAACTGTAGGAGACCAGTCCATGGATTTGAAAGACTTCATTGCAGGTTTACCCGCAAAGGATACATTTGCTAACGATCCTGCAAAGAATAGCAATGCCCTTGGATACAATGTGTTTTTTGATGGTGAACTGGTAGCCGAAGGGGTTTCAGAAACGCAATTCCTGTTCAGCAGTGTTGCGGAAGGAGATTATACCGTTGCTGTGCAGGCAGTGTATGCTACCGGTGAATCTGAGATTGCATCCCTGGATTTTACCCTTAACGAAGCTTTTCTGTTGAGTCTGGTTTCAGAACCAGCAGGAAGTGGATCGCTGATTGGTTCAGCATGGTATAGCGAGGGTTCAGAGGTGCTGGTAAATGCTTCACCCAATGATAATTATGTGTTTACTAGCTGGACAGACCAGGCTGGAGAAATCATAAGCGAGGAGCCTGTTTTCTTTTATACCATGCCTGGAAATGATGTTGTGCTGACTGCCAATTTTGTTGAAGCAGAACAATACAGCGTAACCTTTCATATTGATATGACCAATGCTTCCGTATTCAATCCCCTGCAGGAAGATGTAGCACTTACGGGATCCATGCACAACTGGGCCGTACTCGGTACCAATCACCGTAATCAGGTGATGGCGGGTAACCATGAAACCATGGTGTATACCAAGACATTCCAAATGGAACCGGGCGTATATTCCTACAAGTATTTTCTCAATGAGGGTGAACATGATCATGAGTGGGAGGAAGGTCCCAACCGTGAGATTATAGTAGGAAGTGATCTGGAGATTTTCGATATATGGGGCATGCAAACGCCCACTTCTATTGATGAAATAGAACTATCGGGATCAACCCGGATTTTCCCCAACCCCTTCAGAGAATTTATTGAAGTGTCCGGAGTAGAAGAAAACAGCAGACTTATTATAACCAACATCCTCGGAGAGATAATCATAGATGAAATACTAACCACAAACCGCTTGAATACATCTAACTTGCAACCTGGTATTTATGTGATTTATCTTGAAAATGAAAATGGAGACAGAGATGTGCATAAGCTTATAAAGCAATAAGTATCTGTTGTTTTTACCCAAGGCTGCTTCATCATTGAGGCAGCCTTTTTTTGTGGTTGTATTTTGCCTCAAATGATACGTTGCTGAAACTTATCAGGTTTGAGATTTAATCCAATGTCGCAACATTTCTTGTCAGCGCAATGAGAAGACATTTGCACAAAGAGTTCGCATCAGGAAAAAAGGAAACAATAACAATAAGAAGGCAAAAGACTCTAAGGAGCAACACTAAAAAGAAAAACTTCTTGATTGTCCCTGGAAATCAAAGTAAGAACATAGTTCCCGGATAAAAGATGGCCGATATTGATTTTTGTCTGCGACGAACCAGGAACAGCCGTTTGTTTCATAACAGGCTGGCCGGCCATGTTGTGAATCTGAATTTCAATCTCTTCGCCTGTAGAAATAGAGGCGGAAGAAACAGTGAGTACATCCCTTGCCGGATTGGGATATAAAATCCAACCATCCGGGTTAGAATGATCCCCGGGAATGACAATGCTGATTTTCAGGGCTTCTTTAATGGTGAGAGCCACACTTTCAATGACTTCCTGCTGGGGAGTAATGTGCAGGGGTCCGGAAGGTACCGACTCAAATCCGGCCATCTCCACTTCAAGAATGTAGGTTCCGTAAGGAAGGTGAGAAAAGGAAAATTCTCCACTGACGTCGGTAAGGGTATGGCCATAAACCCTTTGTCCGCTCAGGCTGTATAAAAGAATGCTGATGTTGGATAGCCCTCCGACACAAAACTCTTCCCCGGAGTCTGAAAACCATGGACGGCAATACAGATTTTCATCATCAGGATGCAAGTCAGGCAATGCAAAATGACCACGAATGGTGCCGGTTCCGGAGGGGAATGCCTGGGACAGTGAGGGAATATAGATATCTATTCCGAATGTATTACCCGAAAGATAATGGCTGTACGCCTTCTCCCACCGGGTTTGCTCTACGTAGTAGGAGGGAAGCTGTTGGTTTTCGGGCAGGGTATCGGCGGGAACATAGAGAATATAATCACCCTTGAAAAGTCTGTCGAACCTGAATTCTCCGTTTTCATCCGACCAGGTGAGGAAGCGGGTCGGGAGCCCCGTTTGGTAGTCTTCCATCAGAAATGCGATGACAGGATTCCCGGAAACCGGGGTGTTGTCGTGCCATATCCGTCCCTCTATGCAGTAGGCCGGTCTGATGAAAAGCAAAACCGTATCTCTTACGGTTTCACACCATTGCGATTGAACTGAAAGTACCAGAGTTACTTCCTGCCGGCTAATGTCCTCCGGGCCGGGAATGTAATCGGTGAGGATGTGGTTGGGATGGCTGAAATTGCCATCTCCTGAGCTTTGCCACTGAATGGATTCATAGTTCTCTGCAAAAGCCTCTAAGGTACTATAAGTATCTTCAGGACTGATGAAGCTGTTTTTTCCCGCATAGGCAACCGGAAGCGGGGCAAAGGATAAAACAAACTCATCGTAAACCACCATAGTAGTGTCTTTTTGTGCTGTGAGCCGCAAAACAACCTGTCCCGCTGCTTTGTCTTCTTCCCCCGGAAAATAAGCCGGACTAAGATCTTCCATATTGGAAAATGTGCCATCACCCGAGGTGCTCCAGGAGAATTCGTCAAAGGTATCAGGTACATTGCTTTGAGTAATATCAAATACCACGGCGTTAATGCACAGGGTCGTATCTGTGCCCGCATAGGGTATTTCAGTTGCAATAGCGTAGGGGCTTTTGTTGCCATTCAGTTGGCCTTTGTTGCTGTTATAGTTAAGGTCAAAAGCTGCTATGCCAATGGGTCCTGTAATTTCTTCACCAAGATAGAACACGGTGTCTGTCAGCAATCCCGTAGAATCTGTAAAGCTGTAATGGGAGAACTCTCCGAAGAATATTTTATATCCCAGCAGGTCCGATTCGGGGTTTGATCTCCAGCTCAGCCTTGTATTACCTTCAACAATCTGTTTTACAAAACCAGAAGGAGCAGAAACAGGAGCCTCTATGTTGGCTTGTTCCAATATGGGCTTATATTGCAATGCTCCCAGTGCAGGGTTATCGTCAAAATCGTAAAGAAGCTTTTCTATGATGCTGTCAGTATTTGTTTCCCAGTAAGTATTACTGATGTCAATATCAAAAGGGGTGAGATTTTTAACAATGGCTGAATCTCTGTGGTTGCGGAAGATATTGTTCCCCGAAAACGAAACATTCTGGTCTGCCAGAAATGTTATGACATCATCTTTGTTTCCGGTAAAGGTATTATCTCCAATAGCGATATCGCTTGAGTTGTTTCTGAACATGAGGCCCATCTTGTTTTCAAAGATGTTGTTGTTGTGAAAATACGAATCGCCGGCCGAAACAAAAGCAGCTGCAGTAGTATTGCGCCAGAATATATTGTTGCTGATAAAGGTAGAATCCATGGAGCTGTAAATTCCAAATCCATCGTTGTCATTCCCATTATTGATAATGATGTTTCTGCTGATATGCGTATGGGCGGATGTGCCTAAATTTGAGCTGAAAAGCCAGATACCCTGCTGGCCGTTTTTTATCAGATTATCTTCTACTAAATTATGATAGCAAAAGCCATGGTTGTTACTTTGAATACTGATATTAGTGATGAAGTTGTTGAATATGTTTTTTTCAATCGTATTATATGAGGCCTGATTTCCATCACCTGTTGCATAGATTTCTATTCCGATATAATTGTCTTTAAATATGTTCTCGCTTACATTCCAGTAGGAGCTGTTGGTCAGACTGATGCCAATAAAAAATATATCGCTGATTAAGCTGTTGGTAAGAGAAACGTAATGGGCATTTTGCCCTGTGATTCCTTTTACAGCGTTTTTAATCACCACATAGTCAAACACAACATCGCCGGGATTGTCGATGGAGCTCAAAGTAATCCCGTTCCAGTTCCAGGTTTCTCCTTCACCATGATTGGGAAGCAGCCGTATGCTGTCGGTTTCATTCCCCACCATGGAAAGTTTTCCTCCTTCCACATTGATCCCCCTGCCCTGGGAAAATACGATGGTAGTACCTGCCTGCACCTGCAGGGCAGATCCGAATGGGATGGTAAGATTATTTGCCACCCAGTAAATATTGTCAGCCGTCCAGAAAGCAGAACCATTCAGCACACCTCCTACCTCAATTACCGGTAAATCTTTGGGTTGGTTTACCGAATCAGAGGCAGCCATTTCTTTTTTCTGACCAGTCAGGAACAGCAAAACCATAATCCCCCTGAGTAAATACATACCCGGGGTTTTAAATAGAGATATTTTGGTTTTTGTGTCCATTATTATTCTTTTCAGAAATAGTACAAAATTCCAAGCCTGACACCTCCTCCGTGCATTCTGCGTTCCAAAGGATGGTTTTTGTTCCACGTATTCAGATACCTGCGATACCATGTTTCGGCAAATACATCACTGATGGGATTTAACCTGATTTTTGCACCCAGCCCACCCGACCAGGCCAGCACCCATGGCGAGAAATTGTCGCGGTTAACATTTACAGCAGGAAATCCTTCACTGTTTTGAATGGTTTGAGCATTTAACCAAAGGGGCGTGCTGGCGTGAAAATTTCCCCTGGCGTACCAAACGAAATTTCTTCCGGCATAAAAGTCCCATGAAACAGCAAGGCTGGTTTCCATAAACCCCATCCTGTTCATCCTTTCGTAAAATATTTCCTGGCTTTCAAGAGGAATGTAGGTTGTATCGGTAATATGGGTCCAGATGGTATCATTTTGCTGAATGACAAAGAAGGAATCGAGCGTATCGATGCGGTTAAAACCCCCGCTGGAAAAAAGTTCTGAGTAGTCGAATCTGTGGGCAAAACTGTTGATAGCTAGTCCTGCAATGACAGAAAGACTGCCCGTATTGTATTGCAGGGAAGCACCTAAACCGAAATTTCTGATGGAGAAGGCTTCTGCCTGTTTTACCTTCTCCAGTTCAGGAGTGAGGGTTGAATTTCCTGTCAACTGGTAATCGGTGATCATATGGGTAAAAGATAACCCTACAGCCCAACGTTCACGGCCGTTGACTTCAACTCCCAGCAAATCGCGAACCAGCGTTTCGGGCCGGGTGACTTCTCTTTGAGGAGGGCGTTCAACAAAAACTGTGTCCCTGATAATTTGCTGTTCAACATGAAAAATAGTATCCCTGATAAAAATCGTATCACGTTTAATTACAGTCTCGGCAAGTGATTCAGACAAAGTATCTGTTAACTGCAGCTGCCGGGAGGTATCTGCCGGCTCGCGGGTGAGGGGTGAAATGGTAGTTTCTGCTGGAGGAGCTGGTCGGCGGGTTTTTGCCGTTGCTTTCAGTATTACCAGGTGGTTGCCTGACTCTCTGAATTCATGTCCGTTTTGAATAAGAATTTCTCTTAATATCTCCAGGGGAGTTTTTCCGCTCGTGGAATAATTGATCAGCACATCAAATACATCGTCCGATGCATTGTAGGTGATGTTGATAGCATGTTCTGAGGAGAGTCTGTTGAGTACAGAACGGAGGAGCTCGTTTCGGGCTTCAAACTCAATGGTGTTTTCATAATTTTGAGAAAAGGAGTTCCCTGCCATGGCGGCAAACAGCAGCAAAAAGATTAATATCCCGGGCACAAAACCGGACCGTATGAATTTGAATTTGCGATTCACTATATTGCCGTTTTAATCCGTTCTATGAGTTTCACCTTTTCATCACATCTGGATACAATAGTGTTAAACTACAAAGTCGAATATAATGTTTATTAAGAAATTTATATTTGTGACATTCTAATCTTTGGATTCGTAATCAATAGTTCCCTGTTTCATAAGCTGAAATCATTTAATAGTATTTACCGGCTCCACCCTCAGTATGGGAAACTCCTTTCTTTCCTCCAGCAAGTATTCAAATCCCGGTCTTTGTGCCAGCCCCAGCATCGATTGTGGTTCGAACAAGCTTACCAGAAAGTTGCTGTGAAGCTGTGATACCGGGATGTACAAATACTCCTCTGAAAGGTTTTGCCCTTCTTTTGCTCTGGTAGTTACCCGGGGAAAACGGTTGGGTAACTCTTCATCTTCACTCATATCTATCCTATCAATATGGTAGGCAATAACCGGACTTCCTTTTATTTCAGCGTTTTCAAGGATTTTAATGTCGTGCAAGTGCAGAAAACTGACCAGCAGGCTGTCATTGCGTGGCACGAGATAAGCCTTGGGACGGGTTACCTCCAGGGTGGGTTTAACCAATGGATGGTAGTTTTCTACCACAACCAGGGTGTCAGCGCCGGTTTTTGAAGAGGTGAGGGGCAGCAAAAGGGGAGAACCGTCAGGAAAGTGCTCGATTCGAATGGCCACTTTTTCGCCTGGTGTACTTTCTTTTAATTGCTGCCGTGCGTTTTCAGATATCAAGGTAGCCCTCTGGCTGTTGTTGTGAAGAAACTCAAGCATGGCCAGCAGGGCTTCGTATTGCCCGTAAGTTCTTCGCTCCAGGTTTTCAACAAATCCGTCGCGGCCGTTAATTCCTTCGTAAATAAAGGCGATGGAGCCCAATATGGCAAATGATTGTCTGCCATCGTCAAAATCAACAGTGGAGTGGCGGGTGCGCCCTTGTGTGGGCACGGGGCCAACAATATAGTTCTGGAAACTAAAACCTTTACCGTTGAGGTGGTCTTCTATGGCAGGCAGGGCTTCTTTAAGGGCAAAGGTTTTTATTTCGTTGCTTACATTGGGGTTGGTAGGCACTCCTACTTGTACATCAAAGGTTTTGTATGCACCAAACTCCTCCCAGGATTCTCTGAAAGGCTGGTACTCATGAATGTCGATGGTAACATGGGGCATTTCACTGCGAAAGAGTGCGTGCAGAGCTCTTGTTTCCGGAGCAAGTTGCACAATGTGATCGCGGTTAAGGTCGATACCTCCGGCATTGCGGCGCTGGTTTTCATCGGAGCCATCAGGGTTGATGTGTGGCACAATCCATAGTTCCATATTGGAAAACCAGTGAGCATGTTTTCCTTTGGCCAGATCACTGATTAGCAGCAGAGCAGCTTCCTTGCCGCTCTGTTCGTTACCGTGTTGCTGAGCAAAAATCAAAACACGCAGGGGTGTTTCACTTTCACGGGCATCGGCAGCTGCTTTGATGGCTACCAGAGGGATTCCCGTTTCACTCTGACCCAAAGTTTCAATTGAGAGCAAGTCGGATTCCGAGGCAGCCCGCTGGCTGAATGTAATTACTTCTTCTGAAGTTGCTGGCTGACTAAAAGCCCTCAAAAGGGTTGGTGATTCGAGTGAAAGCTGGCACGAGGCCATTGTAAGAAAGAAAAGAAATAATAGTCGTTTACTTAGCTGCATACTTTTTCTTTTATGATATTTATTTTTTGGGGATTGTCCAACATTCCATCTATCCAATGAATTTCAAAACCGTTTTTTTCCATTCTTCTGAACCATGTCATTTGCCGTTTGGCAAACTGGTGAATGGCCGTGTTGAGTCTTGAAAACATTTCGTTACGGGATATTTCTCCGATAACATACAACGTAATATATTTGTATTCCAGTCCGTAAAAGGTTAACTGCTCAGGCTTTAGACCTGATTTAAGTAGCTTTTGAATTTCTTCTATCATACCGGTTTCCAGTCTGAGTTTCAACCTTTGCGTAATCCGCTCCCTTACCACCTGCCTGGGAAAGTCAAGTGCGAATATGATTTTGCTGAAGTCAGGTGTGGCTTGCTTTTCGTCAGAATGGGCCTGCTGATAGGTTCCAATTTCAATGGCTCTGATGAGTCGGTCACGCAAGGTAACATCAGTAGTATTGTGCAGCGGACGCATTGCCGCCAGTCTTTCTACCAGCTCTTCGTGAGTTTGGGTTTCAAGTTTTTTTCGCAATGAAGGGTTTTCAGGGACTTTCAGCATTTTGTAACCGGCCAGTGCTGCTTCAATATACATGCCTGTGCCACCGCACATGATAGCCTGTTTTCCCCTTTTGCGGATATGCTGGAAGGCTTTGAAAAATTCCTCCTGAAATTCAAAAACATTGAATTCATAACCAGGTTCAACCATATCCACCAGATGAGCGGGAATGATTTTTCCATTGACTATATAATCTGCAAGATCCTTTCCGGTGCCTACATCCATACCTCTGTAAACCTGTCTTGAATCAGCACCAATGATTTCAGCATCAAGCTCAAAAGCCAGTTCAGCTGCCAGCCGGGTTTTTCCGGTAGCAGTAGGCCCTGTAATTACAATCAGGTCATAAGGATGCTCTGTTTTTGTATGCTTCATTTTTCTGTATTTTCAGTTCTGTTTCGAACAGAAAATTACGGATTTTATTTAAGATATCCACATCGGAATGGGAAAAACTCAAATCTTTTATCTTTATCTGAATGTCAGCATCCGGGAAAAACCTTTCTACAAACAACAACAGGTTTTCTTCATCACTGCGCGGATTGAGGATGTGGTTTGCTTTCAGAAACTGCAGAATACGCAAACCATCAATCTTTTCGTGGCAAGCCTTGATAAATCTTGCCTGGTCTTTATTGTTTATGCGCAGGGGAGCAAATATATCTGTTTCTTTAAAGTGGGTATTGAAATATTCGTCCATGGGTGTGGGGCATGGGTTGCGAAAGAGTTGAGGAAACAATGCTATGGTTTGCTTCACAAGATCAAACAGTTCGGGGTTGAAGAGGGGATAGGCATCCCATTGCCCGGCAATACCCTTGATCATGGCAGGCCCTGTTCCGAAAAACACACGATCAGACAAGCGCGTACCCGGGTAAACAATCTGATGATTGTACATGAGCAAACGTCCTGCTTTTACCATTTTTTGCAGGAAGTAAAAGTCCTCACCACTTTTTTTTGGGGTTAGACCGTTGATTTTTCTGTAGGCACTCACGCGCGCCGCCATAGAAGATCCTAAAGGGCTGAAGCAGTAGGGCGTACCGGTAAAACGCAGGTTCAGCGAGTAGTACCGCATATAAATCTCATACCTGAGCATTGCCCTCGTAGTAGTTTCATCGGGTACCAGGGGATGGTAATAGGGATTGGCCAGGGCCAGGGCACTTGGGTTTTCTTCAAATTGTTGCTTTACGGATGAAAGATATTCTTCCTCAAAAATCGTATCGGCATCCATGGAAACGATGATGTCTTCAGAGTTGGCATAGGCTGCAATGGTATCCATCAGTGTTTTGCGCGCCATTCCCACACCCAGTTTTCCTTCCTGCCACCCCCGGCCTTCAGAACTGTAATCGAGAATGTGAAGGTTGGGCAATTTGTATTGGCTGAGCAATTCCAGTGTGCGACCATTGTTTTCGCAGATGTGATTTTTGTCGGAGTTGTTTCGGTAGCTCTCCGGCTGATTTACACAGATCCAGGTGTGAAAGTCCTTCAGGGTTTGCTTGCTGATACATTCAAGGGTTCTTTCAATATAATCCCGCTCGTTCATGGCAGGAAGGGCAATGTGAAGTTTGGGCTGAGGTTGTTCCATAGCCTGTAAAGGTAGGATAAATGGCATTACCTATAGGCTCTGTTTATATAAAAAAACAGCAATATCGCATCATAGGATGAATACAGCTGTTTTATCATTTGACAATAGAATTTGTCTTGTACTAACAGTTAATAATCAAATTTGAAAGATTGAATTATGTATAAACTATTTCTTCGTTCTCTTTCTCTCGTGCTCATCGAGGATGATCTTGCGCATTCTTATTTTAGCAGGAGTAAATTCTACAAACTCATCTTCAGCAATATATTCAAGGGCTTCTTCCATCGAATATTTCACGGCAGGAGCAATGATAGCTTTGTCGTCAGATCCTGAAGCCCTGACGTTGCTCAGTTTTTTTGTTTTGGTCAGGTTTACAATGAGATCCTCCTGTTTGTTGTTTTCGCCAATGACCTGTCCGGCATAAATATCTTCACCCGGATCGATAAAGAATTTGCCTCTGTCCTGCAGTTTATCAATGGAATAAGCTATAGCCGTGCCTGTTTCCATGGCAATGATGGCCCCGTTTCGCTTGCGCTGAAAATCTCCTTTGTAGGGCTCAAATCCTTTTAGCCGGTGCGACATTACAGCTTCGCCTTCGGTAGCAGTAAGCATATTGGAACGTAAACCAATCAGCCCCCGGGAAGGCATTTCAAATTCCAGGTGAGTGCGTTCACCTTTATTTTCCATATTTGCCAATTCTCCTTTGCGCTGCGATACCATTTCAATTACTTTTCCCGCAAACTGTTCGGGAACATGTACAGTTAGGAATTCTACCGGTTCGTGCTTAACCCCGTCTACCTCCTTGATAATCACCCTGGGCTGGCCTACCTGCAATTCATACCCTTCGCGGCGCATGGTCTCGATCAGGATAGATAGGTGCAATACACCCCTTCCGTAAACCATGTAAGCATCAGCAGAATCGGTCGGTTCCACGCGCATGGCCAGGTTCTTTTCTGTTTCCAGAAACAACCGGTCGCGCAAATGGCGGGAAGTGACAAATTTACCGTCCTTACCAAAGAATGGAGAGTTGTTGATGGTGAAGAGCATGCTCATGGTTGGCTCATCAATGGAAATGGGCAGCATCCCTTCAGGCGCCTCAAAATCTGCAATGGTGTCTCCAATTTCAAAATTTTCCATGCCCAAAACAGCACATATTTCTCCTGATTCAATCTCTGTTTTGATCTTCTCTTTTCCCAGTCCTTCAAAAACATAAAGTTCTTTGATTTTTGCCTTTTTGATAGTGCCATCTCTTTTTACCAGAGACACCTGCTGGTTGGGAGCAAGTTTACCCCGGGTAAGCCTGCCTACAGCAATCCTTCCCAGGTAGGAACTATAGTCCAGTGATGTGATTTGCATCTGGGTATTTCCTTCAAGCTGGGGTGCTGCAGGTATGTGTTCAAGAATCATGTCCAGGAGGTAAGAAACATCTTCGGTAGGTGTAGTCCAGTCAGGGCCCATCCATCCCTCTTTGGCTGAACCATATACTGTTGGAAAGTTCAATTGATCTTCAGTGGCATCGAGAGAGAACATCAGGTCAAAAACTTTCTCCTGTGTAAACTCGGGGTCGCAGTTGGGTTTGTCCACTTTGTTGATAACCACGATGGGTTTTTTGTGAAGCTGAATGGCTTTTTCCAGCACAAAACGGGTCTGGGGCATGGGGCCTTCAAAAGCATCCACGATGAGCAGTACACCATCAGCCATGTTGAGCACCCGTTCTACTTCTCCCCCAAAATCGGAGTGACCGGGAGTGTCGATGATGTTGATTTTTATATCATTGTATCGTACCGAGCAGTTTTTTGACAAAATGGTAATTCCTCTTTCACGTTCCAGATCGTTACTGTCCATGATAAGTTCACCGGCGTCCTGGTTATCTCTGAAGAGTTTTCCCTGGTGCAGTAGTCTGTCTACCAGTGTGGTTTTGCCGTGGTCTACGTGAGCGATAATTGCAATATTACGAATATTCTGCATTTTCTTTACATTTATAAAATAAGGGTGCAAAGGTACTTCTTTTCTCTGTAATAAATTCGTAATATCTGTCTGCTCGTTGCATGAAGTTTATGTTAAATGGCAATAGAACGTTTTGTTAGTATAAACGATCTGCTTTTAATTGCTTATGTTGGAAAACCGATCCACCACAAAACGCTCTTTTCGGCCTGTTTAAAAGTTGATAATATTGGCCGAAACTCCTGCCTGCCAGAGATTGGTTTTATGGCCATTCCCAAAAGCCACATGCGTGGTTTTGAATTCCAATGCCAAATATGCTTCAGGTTTATAGTGGTATTTAATGCCCGCACCCGCTGAGATACCCGGAGAAAAAATGTTTGCATCTAAAGGATTTAATCTTTCTCTTATAACGTTTAGTACGGCTGTATATCTTCTTATTTCGCTACCATTGTTAAGGTTGAGAGTAAGAGCCGGTCCGGCAAAAAAATAGGGTCTGATGATTTCTGAATTAAGCTGAAATACAGGCATTATTTCGAACATCAAATCAGCACGGTCAATTTTCAGGGTGCTATAGTTTGCGTCGTCAATACGAAAAGTATGAGAAAAAAGGTGCTGATAAAATCCTGCCTGATATCGGAGGTTAAAACCTGGAATATTCCAAACAGGGATATCCAAATAAAGGCCAAGAGAATAATTGTTCAGATTATTGTTCAGCTCATCAGGAATATTATATCCAAAAGCGTCTTTGCTTATAGTATGTTGCGATAAAAACCAGGATCCAAAAATACCAATGGTAGCATAGGGGATGTTGCGACACTTACCATTGTTGATTTCATTCACTATAAATCTGACTTTCTTATGGTGCAGGGGTGAATTGTCCAGCTGCCGCTGCCATCTGGAGCAATCAGGGCCAAAATTTATAAGCATTTCATTTAAATACCTGTTTGTAAGCTCCAGCAATTCCTCATGCTCCACAAAAAACCGGTCGGGGGAATCTTGCAGGTACAAATAGGTAACTGGCCCGCTAATTACCTTTTCCAGTAATACCGCCTTCCTTTTGTAATCATGAATGATAGTACGCGATACATAGGGATTTTTTCCTTCAAGTTGAAAGTATTCCACCTCATCGGCTCCAAATGAGGTTATCAGGTAGTTGAGTTGTAAAAAAGAAACAGTATCCGGTTTGGAAGGGTCAAAAAGGATTTTGCCACGTAAATAGACCCCATCATTTTTTTTTATCTTGCCGAGCCTTTGTCTTTGTGCTTGCGAAGTTGCCGAAAGAAATATTAACAGGCATAACAAGGTTAGGGTTTGAATGAAATGGATTTGAAACATACTGAAACTAATACAACCCGATGTATGTTTGCCCTTGAAGGTAGTCAAGTTAAATCTTACCATGGCCAGAAATTAATTGAAACATTAAAGAATAAATTACTTATTTGATAGTCTGAACCGGTTAGTTCTATGTAACGGCCATAACCCCATTCAGCGGCGATAAAATTACGGGGCAGGAAATAGTATTTTACTCCCTGGTTCAGGTTTATTCCTGCAAACCATTCGGGTCGTTTTTGATAATTTTCGAAATATGTGGTAGTAAAAATATTGTCCTGCACCTGAAAAAAGGCAACCTTGTCAGAAAAATCCAATGAATATATGCCGCTAAGTCCTACGGCTATATAAGGTTCAACTTTTTTCCATGAATAGGTATAACGCAATGCGGCATCAAGCTGTAGCATGGAGAAATCAATCAACACATCCTGAATGTAATTGTCAGTTTCTATCTCGCCAAATGTTGCCATTGAATTTCCAGAGAGGTTGGCAAGCCTTATGTCTGCTCCCAGGAAACGGTTGGTATAAAAAGGAAAGTGTGCTGATACAACAGGCGAATAAAAGGATGACTCGAGGGTTCTGCTGTTGATTTTCAGGGTTTGATAGGAACTTTCGGGTAGTAAGAAACTCAGAAAATTGTATTGAATGCCCGCAGTAACAAAAGGCATTGGAAAATGAGCATTAAGTGCATCTTCATTGTACCGCTCAAAAAAATAAGCCAGGGAAGATTTGGTGAATACCGTTTTCTGATGGTTACAATAGGAGTTTGCAAATGGTCCGGCAAGATCGCTGATTAATTGCCGGTAATTTTCCCTCTTTATACCTTCAGGTTGGTCCGTCTTTACATAAAACCTGTATTTTCCCCGTTTGCTGTGATAAAGACTGGCCTTCCCATGGGAGAGTTCTTCAACGAAATAATACACATGGCTGCCATCGTCCATTTCCACTCTCAGTGCATCGTATGTGTCATTGCCTATGGTAACCCCAGTGGCTTCTCCTGCCTTGTATAGTACAAGATCTTTCCCCGCCTGCCGGGCTTTGACTTCAGCGGGCCATGTGCCGGGCTTTTTTATCTCAGCAGAAAAAACTAGTGTATCTCCAAGTTCTAATGTTCCGTTTATAGAACCCATACGAGGTTGAAACTGGGACAGACCATCAGAAATCGAAATCAAAACCACTATTGTTGAATACAGGATACTCTTCATAGTTTGATATTTATAATATGTCACAAAATTAACAAAATTTTAATATTACCATGGAAGAAAATGGTTTTTAACATTTGAGATGTAAAATGCTGCAACAGATTCCTGATTCCATAAAAATACTGCAAGAACCTCCTTGGTTATGTTTAATATGAAAAAAGTTACAATTAAATTTGGTTTTTCTATGTTGAATGTTTAATTTAGTTTTGTTTAAAGAAAAAAATGCGTTACTGATCAACAAAGAATGTTGTTTTAAGAGGAGGTTCTGATTTGAAAAGACTCTGGTTGCAGGTAGTTTTGATAAAATGGTATAGCAATGGAAAAAGGCAGTGACATTCAGATTTTAATTACAGATACCCATCGCATGTATGCAGAAGGATTGAAGGCCATGCTTAGAATGAAAAGACGGCTGGGCAATCCTTTGGTTGCTGCCTCTTCCGATGAAGCATTACAAATCATGGAACAGCAACCTGTTGATTTGCTAATTACCAATGTACAGCTCAATGGTGTATCGGGAATAGATCTGGTCCGAAAAGTAAAGGAAAAATTCCCCTGTACCAAAGTTCTGACTGTTACACCCAAAGATGAACCAGATATTTTATATGAAATTGCAGGGGCTGAAGCAGAAGGGTTTATTCTGAAAAATGCGGGTCCCGACCAGTTTTTTAAGGCCATTAACCAGGTACTCAGCAATCACACCTTTTATGGAGATTACAGTTTGCCTGGGCTGTTAAGGGGGATGGTAAAGCCGGGAAAAAACGGGTTTTCCCAGAATGAATATGGTTTAACGCAAATGGAGACAGAAATTTTGCGTTTGGTTGTAAGGGAACTTACGGATATACAAATTGCAAACATATTAAAAATGAACCCCTCAACCATTTCCCGGTACCGAAAAATCATATACAGAAAAACCGAAACTCAAACGTTGGTAGGACTTTTTCGATATGCACTGGAAAATCATCTGGAGTGAATTTCAATATTGTGGGGTATGGTATTGAAATAAAAAAGCCCGGTCATGGCCGGGCTATTTTGTTTTCATGGATTTTATTATTGTTATCTGGGTCTGCCGGAACGGGCAGGGGTTTGGGAGCGGTTCGGCCGGTTTGGCTGGTTGGGTCTTTCCGGACGTTGTGGGCGGGCAGTTTGTTTGCGCTGTTGGTTTCCGGTTCCGTCCTGCAATCTTTTTTGCTCTCTTTTCTGGATTTTTTCCTGTTGTTTCAATTGCTTTCTTTCTTGTCTTTCAAGTCTTTTTTGTTCTCTTTTGGTCAGGGCCTGGCCACTTACAACCTCGCCTTTTCCCTGACCTCCGGGTACTTCTCTGGCAACATTGCTTACATCCTGACCATGCTGGTTTGCCTGAGTTTGTGTTTGCTCACGTTTCTGACGCTGCTCCTGCACAGGTTGCGTGCTCTGACTGATTGCAGCAGTGCTGACCATCAACACGATTACTGCACTTGCAAAAATTGTTTTCATGTTTGTACTTTTTTAGTTAATACTGAAACAAATGTAGGGCAGTCAACATGAAGAAATCATGAACTCAGGAAGGAATATGGAAAAAAAATTCTGTTCCTTTGCCTTCAGTGCTTTTTACCCTAATTTGTATCCCATGAAAATCGGCTATGGTTTTGGAAATGGCCAGCCCAATACCCGTGCCGCTATTCTTATGCTTTGTCGTGTTTTTAAAACGGGTAAAAAGGTTTTGAAGCTGGATTTCATTCATGCCGGGACCGTTGTCGCTGATTTTTAGCACGCTGTAGTTGTTTTGCCGGAAAGTCGCCAGTGAAATGACTCCTTTTCTTTGTGTATATTTTATGGCATTGTTCACAATGTTATAAAACATGTTGAATAATAGTGCCCGGTTGGCATGTTCAAATTTTATCTTCAGATCAAAATGGCTTTGAAAAGTGATGTTTTTATCCTCAGCCATGGGCGATAATTCTTCCAGAACTTCTTTCACCAGTTCATCTGCGAAGAAAGTTTCTTCTTTCAGGTATTGATGACTTTCCACCCTGGCAATCATCAGCAGGGAGTTAACCATGGTTTTTAATCGGTGGAGGGTTTTGAGGGCTTCTTCCGTTTTCTGCAGTGATTCATTGCTTAAATCCTTCTGTATCATGAGGTTTTCCAGTTTGCCTCTTAACACCGAAATCGGAGTTAGTAATTCGTGCGAAATGTTGGAGGTAGTTTCCTTCTCTTTACGAAAAAGATCGTTTATTTTTTGCATCAGCTCACTGAGGGTTTGATCAAGCTGAATAAATTCGGTGGTGGAGGTGAGCACCAGGGCAGTATCAAATTGTGCCGGCGTAGATGTTTTTTTTAGTTTTTGATTGATTCGTTCAAGGGGCCTGATAAGAAAAGTGGCAAAGGAAATGTCTGTAACGCTGGATGCCAGCACAAATACAAGCAAAAACAGCCACATGAGTCTGGTAATATTCTTCTCAGTTTTATGAATGCTCGAAAGGCTTTTCCCTATTTCAAGCAAGTACATCTCCCCATCAATCAGAAAGGTGTAATTCAGGACTCTGTAATCTATTATTTCATCTTCAATGTTGCGACGGGTAACTTCAATAAAATTCCAGTGCTCTTCCAGTTCAACACGTTCAAGACTGATATACTCTTCGCGCAAAATGTTATAACTCCCGTAGGCATCATTCTCCACATCTTCCATGAAAAAGGCTACCCCCCAGCGTTCAATCAAATCAATCACCCTTTCTCTTTTGTTTATCAATTCGTTATCTGTTTGCAGGGTGTTAATTCTCTCCAATATTGCCGGCATGAGCAATACGAAAACTGCTCCAAACAGAAATTTGGAAAGCACGTTAAACAAACTCAATTTGTAGCGGAGTTTCATCATACCTTTTATAGTCTAAACACAAATTTACAAAACTGCCTGATATCCTACTCCTCTGATGGTTTTTATCCAGTCTGCTGATGCATGGACTGATAGTTTTCTTCGCAGGTTTTTCATGTGCACATCTATAAAATTGCTGTCATACTGATCATCGAGCATATTGCCCCAGATATGCTCGTATAGTTGAATCCGGGTAAGGGTTTTGTTTTTGTTAAGCAACAGGTATGTTAACAGGTCAAATTCTTTGCGTGTAAGTTCTACTTCTTTGGTTTTATGAAGAATTTTACGGGACTGGATATTCACCAGAAACTCTCCGGCATTAATCGCATCGGAGTGTGTGTTGAATTTTCTTCGGGCCACTGCAAAAATACGGGACAGAAGTTCGGCCAGTGAAAAGGGTTTGGCAAGATAATCATCGGCTCCCAGGTCCAGGCCTTTGATTTTGTCCTCTAGAGCCCCTCGTGCTGTAATAATGATGATACCCGGCTGATAGTCTGAATGAAGTGCCTCCTTAAGTAAATCAAGACCCTCATAATCCGGCAGGCCCAAATCAAGCAAAATAAAATCATAACGGTTTACCGCAATTTTCTCAGAAGCTTCATTACCCGTGGAAGCAATCTCACATAGAAAGTTTTCCTTGTGGAGGTAGCCAGCCATTTCGCCTGCCAGTTGCTCTTCATCTTCAACTATGAGTATGTTCATGGTGATAGGGCTTTGTTAGAATTTGGTTCCCGCACTTGCACGTAATCCCCTGTAAATCTGTTTTTTTATTCAGTTGGAATGAGACTAAAATATCATGTATGAAATATTCAGAAAGATGTAAAATCCTTTCATGTCAGGGTTGTCTTCATTGCTGTTATGGGGAAACAATAACAGAGGTTCAGCATCAATAGTGAAATTCTGAATGTACAATGATACAGGTACAGAAATCTCCGTTTGAAGAATATTGAACTGGTTTGAGCTATCTGTGTTTACCGGATTTCTGCCAGGGCCTCCCTGCCCTGGTCGGTCAGGATTTCCTGTTCCGGGGCGCAAAGTGGCAGATATCTGTGTAGAGTTGCCGAAAAGAAGATTGATATTGGGATCCACAGAAATGTAGGTTTTGGATTTCCCCCAGGAAGCGGTTCGGAAGTATCTCGAATTGCGGAAATACAGGTAAGAACCAGAATCTTCAGCTAGTATTCTTCCGTAAGTCACTTTGGAGTATATCCAGTACCAGTCAAATCCACCGCTAAGCCGAAACCAGGAGAAACTATCATACAGTTCCTCTTTTACGCTGCCAGAGCTGTGATAGTAAGAAACAGACCCTGCTATATCGAAATAATCGTTGAAGACATGATTATAACCCAGCGATGCATCAAGCAGGGGGAATTTTACTCCCAAGTCGGGCAGGTTATAGATAGTGGCAGATGTCCATAATTTTCCTTTGTAACTGTAAAGGATATCAGCAGAAAGAAAGGGGCTGTTGTCGGTGAGGGTTGTACCTGTGTAAAGCAAATCATTGCCAAAACCAGTGCCCAGAAAAATGGAATGATTGTAAAATGGGGTTGCAGGCTCAGGATTTGTCTCCGGCACCTGTATTTGAGTGGTATCCGCCTGAAAAGCAGCATTTATTGTGGTAAATGCCGCAGCAGGGGAACCCTGCAGGAAAAGCACTATCATTAAGTATTTTACCGGGCGAATCATTTGATTTACTTTTTAGAACGGGTTTAACAGTGCATTAATATGAGCAACAAAACAGTAAATGGGTTAATTCCTGCCGGGTCTTCCTGCTCCTTTGGGTCTTCCTGCTCCGGCGGGGCGACCGCGTTCGGGCCGGATAATTTCCGGTCTGGCGCCACGGCCAGGACGAGCTGAGGATCTTTTTCCTGCTCCTTCCTGCTTGTTGGGAGATACTTTTTTTATGTTCTCCGATGAATCGGCTTCCTGGCTCTTTTCTGGTTCTTTTTCCCTGTTCTTCTCTGATTCCTGATGGGCTTCTCTGGATGGTGGACCTGGTGTTTTGGGCGAAGTTTCCTGCTCTTTCTTCTCCATCTTCGTTTCTCTTTTCTCCTTTTCAGGCAATTCTTGCTCCTGGGCTGTCAGGTTGATGAGTAATCCTGTCATTAGTATGATTAGAACAGATAGAGTAATCTTTTTCATGGCCATTCTTTTTTTTACGAAATTAGACAATTAAAGATGAAGATTCAGTGAAGATATTCTCCATTCGGAAACCTGTTATCTGAAGAGAATAGTAACCTGTTATCCTGAATTAACTCCGGGTTTTCCGGTCTTTTCGAATTGTAAGAAGTATATATTTAAGGTATATTTACCAAAGGGTAGTGTAGGTTTTAACCGGTGAAGAAAATTCTCTTTACTTTTCCGGAATGCATTTACAATTTCATACCGGTGAGCGTATCCATCAATTTCTCCATTTTGCGACGCATTTCGATCGGGGTGCCACTGTAGTTGTTTACGATAAAGGTGAAAGCAATAAGGTGTCCTTCCTTCGATCGTGTATAGCCTGCATAGGCACGTACATTCCCGAGAAATCCGCTTTTGGCGGTAAGGACTCCCTGCGAAGAAGTGCCGGTAAACATACCTGCCAGCGAGCCATTCCGGCCTGCTACAGGAAAACCTTTGATAAGGCTGTTGTACAAAGCCTCATCCTGTGCGGCAAACAAAAGCATTGTGGTAAGCTGGCGTACGGTAATATTGTTGTAGGGAGATAATCCGCTGCCATCGTGTATGCGCAATCCCTGCGTATCCAATCCTTTATCATCCCAGAACCCGGTAATGACTTCTGATCCGGACGAAAAAGTGCCTTCATCATGAAATACTCTTCCCAATGTTTTGATCAGATTCTCAGCATACGTATTCACGCTGTTGAAGTTGGTACGGGCAGCAATATCTTCAAGATTTGGTGAAAGAAGCCGGCTGATAATTATCCTGGCAGCTTTCCTCTCATTTACGGGAGCATTTCGATGGGTATAAGCGGAACCTTTCAGCGCTATATCCTTTTGTTGTAAGAAGCTGGCAAGTGCAGCGGCCAGAAAATGCCCAGGATCCGGAAGTGAGCCTTTTACTTCAAAATTATTCTCGCCCAAAGGCACTGTGCCGGTAAGCCAGCGCTGGTTGCTGTAGGGCGAACCATAAATGTAAACCTTGTCTCCCGAACCGCGGGGACCGGTAGCAACATCATTGTGAAAGGTCATTCCGGGTACGATAGGGTCAGTTTTCAATACTTTTGCAGGAGCGCCCTCCCGATTGCCCGGCTGAAAAAAGACACTGTACAGATTTTCATGAGCCGTAAGTGCATGTGCCCCTGCACCGTAATAATTCCCCATATCCTCCCACATCCATTTGGAAGGAATCAATTGATCATCAAACCAGGAACCATCGGCAATAATATTGCCCTCAATGGCTGTGATTCCTGTTGCATTGATCTCCCTGAGCCATTTTGCAAAAACCAGGTCAAGGGCCAGACTGTCATCTGCCATTTTAGCTCCCAGCATGGGATCTCCTGATCCTTTGACGTATAAGTTTCCTTTAAGGATTCCGTTTTCTATCTTACCATCATACTGAAGCAGGGTTTCAAATGTATAGTCACTTCCCAGCAGGGAAAGAGCCGTAAGGGTTGTTACCACTTTCTGGGTAGATGCGGGAATTAAAGCCAAATCGGGGTTGTGGCCAATAATTGTTTTGCCTGTACGGGTATCAACTGCATAAAATCCCCATGAGGCATTATTGAGTGACTCATCTTTGGAAAAGTCGCTGAGGGCTTTATTTATGGGAGAATTGCGCGATTCTTCAGAGGCTGTGAAAGCATACAAAACGGAAAGAAACAATAAGGAAGAAATCAGGATAACAGAAAGTTTTTTTCCCATAATGCGTGCAGGTTTATTAATGTCTTCTCAACTATCGTCCAAAAACAGAAATACGGATATAGTTACCGGGGTTGCTGCGAATATCTTCCAGCAGCAATTCCAACTGTTTGGATGAGGCCTCCATGTTATTATACAATTCTTCATCATTTACCAGCATCCCCATGGTTCCTTCACCTTTCTCAATTTTTTCAAGTATGTTGTTGAGACTGCTTACGCTATGTTCTGCCTGCAGCAGTGTCTGGGTTAGATTAGCGGCTGCCAGGCTATCAGAAATAGAGGAGAAGTTGTTTAGAATGGTATTGATGGTTTCATTGTTGTCTTTCAGGTTTTGACTGATGGATTCGGCATTGCCGAGGATGGTGGAAATTCTTGTGGATTCCCTGTCAATGGTTTGGTCCATTCGGACTGTAGTTTTTTCCAGATTTTCCAGAGTATTCTGGATGCTTTGAAAACTTTGGGTAATATTTACCCGGGTCTGCTCATTGAAAATAGCCTGAAAAACGACCATTACGGAGTCAATCTGGCCGAACAGCTCTTCGGCTTTTTCTTTGATCGGAGTGACCATCTGGCTTACCTCATCCTGAAGGGAGGATTGCAATCCCGAAGCAAGGGTGTCGCCATCGCTTATGAGAGTGGGGGAGTCTCCCAGTTGGATGACAATTTCGCGGGATCCGGTAAGGCTAACGCCTGTAAGCATAGCCACAGAATTGTCGGGAATGGGAACATCGGCAGAAACAATGTTTTCTACCAGAATGCGACCACTGCCGTCGGGAATAAAACTGATACGGTTTACCTGGCCGATAGTGACCCCACTGAGCAACACAGGATTGGATTCGATGAGGCTCGTGACATCATCATATATGGCATAAAATATAATTTGACGGGAAAAAATATCCTTCCCCTTGAGGTAGTTTAGCCCCCAGATAAATAAAAATACAGACAATACGGTAAGAATGCCTAGTTTGATCTCTCTCGAAATTTTCAAAATGATAGTTTTTTAGAATTTATTGTATCAATGTGTTAGTCAGAATCACATCTTATTTCCTTTTTAATTCAGGCAGTAATGCAGGATTAAGGATTCTCTGAAATTTCCTTAACCAATCTCATCGCTTCCGCCGGTGCGATGCGTTCGTTATTTTTGAAAGCCACAACAAATGCATCCTTAAAACCATTTTTGTGAAGGTTTTGTTGAATCAGCACCGCTTCTTCCAGTGTTTTTTCATTTCCAACGGTATATTTGTACAACCCGTCATGGAAATAAAAGCTAATTCCTTCTAATCCTTTAAATTCAGGCGCATCTGCAGGTCTTTCAATAGAAGTAGTAGCAAATTGAACCCTGAACGAAATTACCGGGCCATTGTCTGATGGAGGAGTGCTGTGAGCAGAAACGGATCGATCGGGATTGGCAGAAACATCATGTAAATTATCGCTGTCGGAAGCATCAATGCTGTTGCCATTAATAACAGCCAATTGTTGCTGTGCCAGGTTGTCCTGGTAGTTTTTGTAATCTCTGAATGCTCTGAAAACAGCGGATGCAATATGCGCCTGGCCGGTTTCCGACATCAGGTACTTTTCTTCTTTGGGGTTGCTTAAAAAACCCGCTTCGACAAGAATTCCCGGCATGGCAATGTTATACAAAACCAGGAAACCTGCTTGCTTAACCCCGCGGTCATGCCTGCCGGCACGGTCTCTGAATTGATCCTGTATCAATGATGCCATGGTAAGGCTTTGATTCAGGTAAAGGTTTTGAAACATGCTGAACATGATATTTGATTCAGGGGAGTTGGGGTCATATCCATCGTAGGTTTCCAGGTAATCATCCTCATAGAGAATGGAAGCATTTTCTTTTTTTGCCACCGCAAGGTTTTCTTTGCTTTTATGCAATCCCATTACAAATGTCTCGGTTCCATAGGGCCTATGAGATGCTACAGAGTTTATATGCATGGAAATAAACAAGTCTGCTTTGTTTTCATTGGCAATCTGCGCCCTGCGTTGCAATCCAATAAACTCATCAGTGGTTCGGGTATAGATTACTTCTACATCGTCGAAATTTTCTTCAATGTAGCGCCCAAGCTTCAATGAAATGGAAAGCACCAAATCTTTTTCCTCAGAGTTGGCCCCTATTGCCCCCGGATCGCGTCCTCCATGCCCGGGGTCAATAACAACCTTACGAACGAAACCATGCCTGTCTGCCTGCAAGGGAAGTGCATACAGTAAAAGCATGGATAATATACCAAAAATTATAATCTTTCGTTTCACTTATTAATTGCTCGTTTTTTTATAGTTTTGCGCTTGAATTTCGGGTTGGTGAATACCCGGTTTGTAACCAGTTTTTCAATTTGTAATGCCGCGAAATTAATATCAAAAAACAGTTCTGTAATATCTACGTGATATTTTCTCTCATATTGTGCAAAAATAATATTAAAAAGAATTGCGTACAAGCTTAGTATTCAAGTTTTTTATAATCATAACATTTGGTTATGGGTTGGTTTCCGGCAAAAGTGTTTCGGGGGAGGCTGTTTTCTCTTTCGGTAATGTTTTTTTGACTGATACTACGCTTTTGCAGTCCAGCCCTTCCTCCCTTGTTCCCGATACGATTATTGAACCTGTTATCCCCACACCCAGCCCGGAAAACGACACCCTTGCTGAAGATGCTGAACAGCCCGTAAGACAAAGAGGTTCGGCCATGATTCTTGATTCGAAGGTCGATTATTCGGCAGTAGATTCCACTCGGTTTGATATCCGGAGGCAGGTGGTTCATCTATGGGGTGATGCGGATTTGAAGTATACCAATATCCATCTGCAGGCAGCCTATGTAACAATCAATTTCAATACCAAGGAGGTTTATGCCGTGGGTATGCCCGATTCTCTGGGAGTTATTCAGGGCAATCCGGTATTTCAGGAAGGAGATCAGAGTTTTGAATCAAAAGAAATCAGATACAATTTTGAATCACAAAAAGGACGAACGGTTCAGGTAATAACTGAAGAAGCCGATGGATATCTGCATGGCGATATAGTGAAAATAATGGAGACCAAGAACGTTCACGTCAGTTCAGGAAAATATACTACCTGCGATAATCCCGATCCCCATTTTCATATTTCTTTTAACCGGGCCAAGATAATTCCCAACGATAAAATTATCTCTACGGCACCCCGATTGACTATCATGGGGGTGAGGACCCCCCTGATTTTGCCTTTTGGATTCTTTCCCAATACCCGGGGCCAGGCCTCAGGTATCCTGATTCCCTCTTATGGTGAAACCAACAACAGAGGTTTTTACCTGGAAAATGGCGGCTTTTACTGGGGGATCAATGATTACATCGATTTATCCATCAGGGGTGATATTTATTCAAGAGGGAGCTGGGGGGCACGATTGGGTTCCAATTACAGAAAACGCTATAAATACAATGGTAATTTCAACCTCAATTATGCCATCAACATCCTGGGAGAGGAAAACCTTCCGGGTTATGAGCGTAACAGAGATTTCCGGGTGATATGGAATCATAGCCAGGACCCCAAAGCCAGGCCCAACAGCGTATTCCGGGCCAACGTAAATGCCGGCAGCAGCCAGTACAGCCGTTTCAATCCTACCACCACCAACGACTATTTGTCCAATACTTTTTCATCCAATATCAGCTATTCGGCCAACTGGGCAGGACGTTACAGTTTGTCCATCAATGCCCGTCACAGCCAGAATACCATTACCCAAACAGTAGATATGAGCCTGCCTGAGATAGCTTTCAGTGTGGGCAGATTTCATCCTTTCAGACGACGGAATGTGCAGGGAAATTTGCGCTGGTATGAAGAAATTACCATGAATTATAATATGAATGCCCGCAATGAGATAAATACAATCGAAGAAGACATGTTTACCAGCTCCATGTTCGATGATTTGCGAAGCGGTGTTCAGCATACTATACCGCTGAGCCATTCATTCCGGGTTTTAAATCACTTTAATCTCAGCAACTCCATAAACTATAATGAACGCTGGTATTTTCGCAAAATAGAACAACACTGGGAGCAAGATCCGAATGATGAATTTTTCACTCCTGCAAGTGGGCAGGTAGTAAATGATACCATCACAGGTTTTTTTGGTGTGCGCGATTTCAGTTATTCCAGTTCTTTAAATACACGGATATATGGGATGGCTCAATTCCGCCGTGGACCAGTAACAGCTTTGAGGCATGTGGTTTCTCCCAGTCTTGGTTTTTCTCTGCGTCCCGATTTTGCTGACCCATTCTGGGGATATTATGGTTCCTATTATGACCCCAATAGGGAGGAAGAGGTTACGTACTCTTATTTTGGCAGTGAAATGTATGGCTCCCCACAGGCAGGCAGGTCGGGCTCCATCAACTTTTCTCTTACCAACAACCTTGAAATGAAGGTGAGAAGCCGCAAAGACAGCGTAAACGGAGAGCGGAAGATTGCGCTCATCGACAATCTGAGTCTTTCCACAAGTTATAACCTGGCAGCTGATTCTCTCAATCTTAGCGATATCAGAGTCAGTGGTCGTACGCGCCTTTTCGGTCAGTTTGATATTACCTACTCCAGCAGCTGGTCTCCCTATGCTGCAGATAGCCTGGGGCGCGCCTACAACACTTTTTTGTGGGAAACGGAGAAACGGTTGCTTCGCTTGAGAAACAGCTCCTGGGCCCTTAGTTTTAATTACAGCCTTCAGGGGGGTGAAACCCAGGGCTCGAACCGACAAGGGCAGGGAGGAGTAGGAGGAGGGCTCTCTCAACAGGGGCAGCGTGGGCAAGGTGCTGATCCTGTCAACGGTATGGGTATGGAAAATGATAGTAATGGCAGCGAACAGGAGGCGATGGAACAACCGGCATTACCACCCGGAGTCATTGATTATTCCGTCCCCTGGTCGCTGAGATTTTCTTATTCACTTAATTATAATACCAATATCTTATGGCCCGAACAAGCCAAGGATCATAAGATTCTTCAAAATCTCAACTTTTCAGGAGATGTAAATCTAACCCCCAACTGGCGAATTGGCTTTAGCAGCGGATACAATTTTGAATTGAAAGAAATAACCTATACATCTCTTGATATTTACCGGGATTTGCATTGCTGGGAGATATTAATCAACTGGATCCCATTTGGTTTCAGGCAGAGTTATAACCTTACACTCAGGGTGAAATCAAGTGTATTGCAAGATCTGAAACTAACACGCCGAACTCATCACCTCGACAGGGTTCAGTTCTGATAAATCCTTCACTACATTTGCTATATATTTTTTTGTAAATGTTTTTAAGAAATAATTAGTGGTTTTAAAAAAAAAATTGAATATTTGCAGTGTTCAAAGGCGAGACGAGAAAAGCAGACACAAAGGTCCGTAAAATGGGCGAAAAGCCAATTGAAAAGGAAACCCTGTCACGCGGAGTTTTAATTAAAAATCAAAAGTCTGGGTGTTTTTGTTGCAGCGCAGCTGACATTGTAAGTAAAAATAATAATTCTGTGAATGGATTATGGAGCTATTTTGAAGTATCATATAAAAGCATTATATATCACATTCCTTTTAACACATTCAATAAAAAACCATTAGCAGATGAAATTGGTCATGCGTTGGACGCTAAAAGAATCAGGCTTGACACATGTCGAAATTCATCGTTTATCTTAATTTAAAATTTTGTAATAAGATGAAAACTATTATTCAAATTGTAATGGCCCTGGTTATTGTTCTTTTGGGTTATTTTATTTACGAAAGCATCATGGAGCCCGTAAAATTTAATCGTGAAGTTGCCAAGAGAGAAGCTCAGATTGTGCAAAGATTAAAGGATATTCGTCAGGTGCAGGTTGCCCATCGTTCAAGGTATGGAAGCTTTGTCAGTGATATGGACTCGCTGATAAAATTCTACAAAACCGACTCATTGCCTGTAATTATGGCGTTGGGTACTGTGCCCGATAGTTTAACAGAAGCAGAAGCCGTAGAGAAAGGTATTGTTCAGCGTGATACTTCATGGGTTCAGGCTAAAGACAGTCTTTTGCGCAAAGCTCGCTATCCTATCGATTCTTTGGCCTATGTTCCCTTTACTGAAGGTGTGAAATTTGCCCTGGATGCCGGTGAAATTGAAAGAGGTTTAACCAAACTACCCGTATTTGAAGCCTATGCTTTGCCAACAGACTACATGAAAGACCTTGATCGGTGGAGAGTATATTATACTCGTGATATCGAGGCTGGTCTGCGCGTGGGTTCTATGTTTGAAGCCTCGACTGACGGTAACTGGGAATAATAATACCAACGATAATGCATATTCCATTTCAAGAACTGTTAAGTATTCATGATACGGAAAATGTATTGAACGCTTCCGGTAAAAACTTTTTATCCATCGAGCTTTCGCCCGGTGGATTTTCTTATTGTGTGCTGGATACGGAAAGATTCAGGTATACCTTACTTGAGTCTTTCCGTCTTGAGCATACCGGAAGCTATGATGTTGCTGCTGATTTCCTGGAATATATCGCCAAGGAAAAGAAATTTCTCACTGCTTATTATCAAAGAATCAGTTTCTCTCTGGTCAGTCAAAAAGTGACCTTTGTCCCCGCTGAATTGTTTTCCTACCTGGAAAAAAACAGCTTCAGTAATTTTAACCTTTACCCTGACAAGGATTTTAAAATCAAGATAGACAAGCTCAATAACCTGTCGGCATATGCTCTTTATCCGTTTCCCAAGGTATTGCTGCAAAAAATCAACTATCTCTTTCCGGGGTGCCGTATTCGGCATAACTCAACAAGCCTGATAGAAAATATCTTGTACATGGTACGTTATGGACGGTTTAGCCCCGAGCTGGTGCTGAATGTCCAGAAGGACCATTTTGAGATTCTGATTTTCGATAATTCCAATCTTATTTTCTACAATTCATTTTCCTACCAATCGTGGGAAGACCTGTTTTATTATCTCTTCTTTGCCCTGGAACAACTGGATTTGCAGGCTGAAAAGCTGGATGCAATGCTTTATGGTGAAGTGAGCATCGAGAGCGAACTTTATAAGAAAATAAGATTGTACGTAAAATCTGTTTCATTCGGACCTCGGAGTGAACTATTCAAATACAGCGACTGTTTTGATGATATTCCTCATCATTACTACTTTAGTCTTTTAAACCTGAATTCATGCGGATAATTGGTGGAAAATACCAGCGAAGACAAATCATAGCCCCCTCAAAGCTTCCTGTGAGACCTACCACGGATATGGCCAAAGAGGCGCTTTTCAGTATTATCAATAACCATTTTGACTTTGAGGCTATTACCGTACTTGACCTTTTTGCAGGTACCGGAAACATAGCCTATGAGTTTGCTTCCCGAGGGGCCACTGAGGTTATCGCTGTGGATATCAACAACCACTGTGTGCAGTTTATCAAGAAAACCGCCGATGCTTTTGAGATGGAAAACCTCAGGGCGGTCCGGGCTGAAACCTTTCATTTTCTGAGCTTTTGTAAAACGGATTTTGATATCGTGTTTGCCGATCCTCCTTACGATTTCCAGGGAATACCCGAAATTCCGGGAAAAGTATTCGAGGCCAATATTGTAAAACCCACAGGCTGGCTTGTGTTAGAACATGGCGAAAATATCAGTTTTTCTGCTCACCCGTTTTTTGTTGAAAAGAGAAGATACGGTAAGGTGCATTTTAGTTTTTTCAAACCCAAAGAATAATACCCTTTCATTATGGAGAAAATTGCAGTATTCCCCGGCTCTTTTGACCCTGTGACCATCGGTCATGAATCTATCGTGCTCAGAGCAATCCCATTGTTTGATAAGATTGTTGTGGCCGTGGGGGTCAATGCGGATAAAACCGGTTTTTTTCCTGTAGAAAAAAGAGTAGAATGGCTGAAAAAAGTATTTGAAAACTATCCTTCAGTTGAGATAAAAACCTATGAAGGCCTTACTGTAGATTTTTGCAGAAAAAATAATATTGGTTTTATTCTCAGAGGTTTACGCACCTCAGCCGATTTTGAATTTGAAAGAAGTATCGGGCAGATAAATAAACAGTTATATCCTGAAATTGAGAATGTTTTCCTGCTTACCACACCTGAACATACAGCCCTGAATTCTTCCATAGTGAGAGATATTATTCGCAACAATGGCGATGCTACTCCCTTTGTACCCAAACAAGTGAAGTTTTCCTGAATTACCCTTGCTCGCAGTTGCAGGAAAAGTATGAAATAAAATATTTTCCTCATCCTGCCGTTTGTCTCTTGTAGAAAATTTAATCTACCCAAGATTTTTTCTTTTAGGAAATGCTTACAAATGCATAGATTTTTTCCGGTTCTTAGACAGAGTTGAATTGATATATAAATGAAGCGAATCGTTTTTCCAGTATTGCTGTTGTTGATGGCTTTTTCCGTTGATGCCGCAGATTTTGATATTTCCATCACCGGCAATTTCCCCGGAGCCCAGGGAAAGAAAATCCGGTTGATGCAATATAGTGACCTAATCACCTATCGTGAAATGGAAATTGATGCAGCAGTTGTTGACGAGGATGGTAATTTCTCCCTTACTTTCTCACGTTTCGAGCCTCTGTATGTATTTTTCAGGATTGATCATGCACGTATGGGTATGTTTGCCGAGCCAGGAAAGGAATACCATTTAGAATGGGACTCCGTAGATTTTTCCCGTCTCGACGATCGCATCAATCCTTACCTGAATCCCTGGAGTTTTACCCATACCATTTCAGAAAATAATGGAAACCTGAACCATGAAATTGACGAATTTGAAGATGAACTGCATAAGCAGCTGGCAGAAAAGTTTGTTGTGATGCAAACAACCCGGAATGCCGGTTTGCTTGAAAACATCCGCGAGCATACCGACTCCCTTTTCGGGTCTGTAGATCGAAAGTACTTTCGCGACTACTATCGTTATACCTATGCCTATTACCGACAGGTAGCCAACCTGAGTCGCTTTTCATCCCTGGTGCAGGAATACATCCTTAATCAGCCTGTTTTGTATCAAAATACCCAGTACATGAATTTTTTCAATACCGTGTTTGATACATATATCTTTGGTGGAAGCAGAAGCATTAGCGGATATGATCTTCGATATACCATTAATGAGCTTAACAGCTACCATGCATTGATGGACTCACTGGGCAAAGACTCGGTATTACGCAATGAAGTGATTCGGGAGCTTGTTATGCTCAAGGGCTTGCAGGATATGCACGGGAATCCCGATTACAGTGAGTCAAATATTGAAAATATATTGGTTTGGGTTAAGGAAAACAGCAAGTTTCCACAACATAAAATCATTGCAGGCAATATTCTTTATCTCAAAAATCACTTGCAGAAAGGCAGTGAAATGCCTTCGTTTGTATTATATGATGATACAGGTACTGCTGTAAAACTGCCTGATGACTTTCGGGGCAAATATCTCTATATCGGTTTCTGGGCAAGCTGGTGCGAAAGCTGTTTGCTCGATTTTATTGCATTACAACAAATTGAGCAGGAACACAAAGAAGATATTGCTATCGTTGCGATTTCAACCGACAGAGACAGGCAGGCCCTGGAAAGGTTTACCCGGCAACATAACTTTCCATGGAAGAACCTGCACTTTGCAGGCGACTTCAGTTTATTGGATACCTACCAGGTTCGGGGCATGCCTTTATACATTTTAGCCGATCGGGAAGGGAAAGTGATTGGATTCCCTGCCCGCAGACCGGCAGGTGAACTCAAAAGTCAAATTGAGTGGCTCCTCCATCAGGAGAGGGGACCGCGCAGATAGTTACCGGTAAAGTACTCCACCAAAGATTTTATGGACGGAAATGCCTTTTGTAGTATATCTGCTGCTACAGGAATTTTTACCCAGCGGGCTTCAGTGATACCTTCATCGGTTTGTGCTATCAGGGGTTGGTTTCCATAATAACGCATATGAAACCAGACAGATTTTTTCAGCACATACCCCGTGGTTGCCAATGGATAAATATGATAAGTTGCTGGCAAATTCCCCACAATTTCCAGTTCTGAGATACCACACTCTTCTTCTACCTCTCTCAATGCTGTTGCTTCAATGCTCTCATTTCCTTCCGGTTTCCCCTTGGGCAAATCCCATTTTCCGTTTCTGAAAATAAACAGGATATCGTTATCGGAATTTTGCACCAGGCCGCCACCGGCAGTGATTTCGATAAGGTTTTCGCTGAAGTATCTGAGCATCTTTTCTGCACTCTTTCCGTGGATTACAATTCTTTCACCGATACTATTCTCCTCAAGTGATTTCAAAAAATGGTCAGTGCCTTTTTTACGGAGGTCCGAAAAAGAAAGGCTGTTGCCGGATTGATGTGAGGCAGATTCCGATAGTATTATCTCTGTATCGTTATAAAAAAGCTGTATCATGGGTTTGTCTGTTTTACAGGCAAAAGTAAAGCAAATTAAGGCAATAGCAACCCAAAGGATTTCCTGAAGTGCAGGAAGTATTGTAATGAGTTTAAAGAAGCTTTCCTATTTGGCAAAAAATCCGTAGGTTTGCCGGCGGTTTCAGTTTTACTCCCCAAGAGTTCTGCGGTTTGTAAATCAGGGAGTTGGAGATAAAATGCAATTGCTGAAAACTTGAATGATTTATTTTTATTTAAAACATATCTCATGAGCCAGACAGAAATATCAGAAAAAGTTGCAAAATACCTGCTCGAAATAAAGGCTGTCAAACTTAATGTCACCGAGCCTTTTACCTGGGCCAGTGGCTTAAAGTCGCCTATTTATTGCGATAACCGCAGGATTCTGTCCTTCCCGGAAGTTCGCAATTATGTCAGAAAATCCCTGGCGCAGAAAGTAAAAGAATATTATCCCGAAGCAGAAGTAATTGCCGGAGTAGCTACAGGAGCTATAGCTCATGGTGTCTTGGTGGCTGAGGAACTGGATTTGCCATTTGTATATGTTCGGAGTAGCCAAAAAGAACATGGGCTTGGAAACCAGGTAGAAGGCCATCTTCCGGAAGGGAAGAAGGTTGTGGTAATCGAAGACCTGGTTTCAACAGGTCAAAGCAGTCTGGCTGCTGTTGACGCACTTATCAATGCAAAGGTCGAAGTTTTGGGAATGATTGCTATTTTTACCTATGGACTGGAAAATGCAGACGAAAACATGAAGTCAGCCAAATGCACCCTGCATACCCTTACGGATTTTAATACCCTTATCAGGCAGGCAGTAAATATGGGTGTTATGCACCACAGCAGTCTGGACTCGCTGGAAAAGTGGAGGGAAGACCCCAAAGCCTGGCGGTAACCGGAAACGACCATTTATCCACAAAAATTAACCATAATTATTTCACGATGACTGAATTTGTAAGCGAGAGAGTTGAAGTGAATGCTTCATCCAACGAAGTTTTTACCTTTATGAGCGATTTTACCAATTTTGGTAAATTAATGCCCGAACAAATAAAAAACTGGAAAGCAGACGCCGACAGCTGTTCTTTTACCATTGAAGGAATGGCAGATTTAAACATGCGAATTGCTCAGAGAAATCCCGACAAAAACATTCAAATCATAGCTGATGGAAAAAACCCCATTGATTATACACTGGATGTTTTTTTCTTTCCCATTGATGAAAACAGCTCCAGGGTAGAAATAATATTCAATGCAGATTTGAACCCTTTCATCAAGGCCGTAGCCTCCAAACCCCTGCAAAACTTTGTGGATATGCTTGCTCAGAAATTACAGCAGCATTTTTCCTGATAGATTTACAGAATAAAACCCACTTCCTTAAAATCAAACAGCCTGGTTTCTCCCCGGGCTGTTTCAATGATAAGGCGGCCCCAGGAATCGGTGCCGGTTATGATTCCTTCAAACCTGTCTTCTCCTGCAAAAAATTTTGCTTTTGTATTCCTGCGAAACAGGGCATTATGATATGCATCCAGCACAAAAGTATTTTTTTCTGTCCGGAGACAGTTGTACCAGTAACTAATTTTTTCTGATAAGGTGCTAATAATCTCATCTACCGGGAATTCTTTACCCGTAGCCTGATGCATTGATACCGGATTGGGTGCGTCGGAAACAAAAATTTCCTGATTTACATTGAGTCCTATGCCACACACAGCGTGTTTAATTTTGTCAGTCATGATACTGTTTTCCACCAGAATACCTGCAATTTTACGGTTATCCAGATATATGTCGTTGGGCCATTTAATGGTAGTAACAAAACCTGAACCCAGCCAATGATCCACAGTGTTTTTTAAGGCGAGAGAAAGCATTTGGGTCAACCTGAACTGATGATGGGGGGCCATAAAATCCGGCTTTAAAATCCAGGAAGCTGTTACGTTTTTTCCGGGCGCGCTTTCCCAGGTATTGGATGCGTAGCCTCTGCCGGCAAATTGATGAATCGCTTTAATTATTGTTCCTTCACGGACTTCTTGCTCTTTGAGCAATTCTTTTGCTTTGTCATTGGTTGAAGCCAGTTGTTCAAATTCCAATACTTGAGGTGTTACAGGCGAATATTGCATGGTTATTTATTTAGTAAGAATGCTGTTGTGATGGCTTTTGAGGAATTCTTTTGCAATTAATTCCGGCACCCTGTTAAAAAATAGGATGGTGTGCATTGGGCCGATTTTTTTATTCTTCTGATGGGCGAACAGTACTCTCTGTAATCTGTTTAGTGTTTGATACAAACAATTAGCGGTTAAAAGTGTTTTTTCTGCATCATCAAATCAGTAATCAATTTTGTTTGATGATTACCTTTAAAAAATCAAAAGAACAGTTCAAGGCTTTCAGTGAACAGACACTAGTCTCATGAAAAATAGTTACTTTTGTAGCTTGCAAAGGACTGAAATTACACAAGGTAGAAAACTTATACAAATAAAAGCAATTTCATCAAAAGTAGAATAATAAAATCGTGCATGGTAAAAGAAAAAGTGACTGATATCACAGAATTATTGGTAGAAGAAGTGATCAAAGGAATTCAGGAAAAAAAGGGAAAAAAAATTACCTGTTTGAATCTTGGAAGTATCAAGAGTACAGTATGTGATTATTTCGTTGTTTGTCATGGTACCAGCAGTACGCATGTAAGTGCTATTGCTGAATCCATAGAAGATCAGGTAAACAAACACATGGGCATGAAGCCGGGTAGAAGAGAAGGGTTCATGAATGCCGAATGGATTCTGCTGGATTATCTGGATGTAGTAGTCCATGTTTTTCAACAGGAAGTAAGAGAACATTACCAAATCGAAGATCTCTGGGCCGATGCACCGGTGCAGAGGGTTGAAGATGAATAAGAATTATCGTTTGAATTATATTTAGCTAAACTTTATAATGAACAAAGAAAACCATACACTACATTCGGAAAGTCCCAATAAAAATCCCAAGGGCAATCCGGGCTCATCCGGAGGATCATCCTCAGGTGACAAAAAGAAACCAGGCTCTGGCAGCGGACCGGGAAAAGGTAAAACACCTCCTTTCAATTTTTACTGGATATACGGCTTACTGGCTCTGCTTTTTATAGCCCTTCAGTTTTATAACTGGGGTGGCACAGCGGTGGAAATATCTCAGCAACGATTCGAAAACCAAATGCTCAAAAGTGGTGACCTGGAAAAAATCCTGGTGATAAACCGCGAAATGGTAGAGGTTTTTATCCGCGAAGACAGGATAAACAATTATGAAGATCTCAGTGAACAAGGTGTTACAGATGGACCTCATTTTACCTTTAAAATTGGTTCGGTAGATAATTTTGTTGAAAAGGTTGACGAAGCTCAGGCGGAGATTCCTGCCAACGAACGTGTACCGATTTTTTATGAACAACGTAAAGACTGGGGTAGTGATATTTTAAGCTGGTTGCTTCCCATTGGATTGTTAATCGTTTTCTGGATATTCATCATGCGCCGCATGGCAGGTGGTGCCGGTGGCGGGCAGATTTTCAATATTGGAAAATCCAAAGCACAGGTTTACGACAAGGATACCCGGGTAAATGTAAACTTTAACCATGTCGCAGGGCTGGATGAAGCCAAGATAGAGCTCATGGAGATTGTAGACTTCTTGAAAAATCCTACCAAATATACCGACCTGGGAGGACAGATTCCCAAAGGAGCTTTGCTGGTGGGACCTCCCGGAACAGGAAAAACATTGCTGGCTAAGGCTGTGGCAGGTGAGGCACAAGTGCCCTTCTTCTCTCTCAGTGGATCCGATTTTGTGGAGATGTTTGTTGGGGTAGGAGCATCACGCGTAAGAGACCTCTTTAAGCAGGCCAAAGAAAAAGCACCATGTATCATCTTTATTGATGAGATTGATGCCATCGGCCGTGCCAGGGGCAAAAATGCGATGACAGGTGCCAACGATGAGCGTGAGAATACACTCAACCAGCTGCTTACAGAAATGGACGGGTTTGGAACCAACGTAGGGGTAATTATCCTCGCTGCTACCAACAGGGCTGATATTCTCGACAGAGCATTATTGCGTGCAGGTAGGTTTGACCGCCAGATCCAGGTGGAAATGCCCGACCTGGAAGAACGTAAAGCCATTTTTAAAGTCCACATGAAACCTATTAAACTGGGCGAAGGGGTGGAACCTGATTTTATGGCACGCCAGACACCCGGTTTTTCCGGTGCCGACATTGCCAATGTTTGTAATGAAGCCGCCCTGATTGCTGCACGTAGAAACAAGAAAGCGGTAGACAAACAGGACTTTATGGATGCTGTTGACCGTATTATCGGTGGACTGGAAAAGAGAAACAAAATCATCTCTCCCCATGAAAAGAAAGTCGTTGCTTTTCACGAATCCGGACATGCTGCCACGAGCTGGTTGCTCGAACATGCGCATCCGCTGGTAAAAGTTACCATAGTGCCGAGAGGAAAGGCGTTGGGTGCTGCATGGTATTTGCCCGAAGAACGGCAACTAACCACCTATGAGCAGATGTTTGACGAAATTACCTCCGCATTGGGCGGTAGAGCTGCTGAGCGTCTGGTATTTGACAGAATTTCAACCGGTGCTCTCAACGATCTGGAGAAAGTAACCAAGCAGGCTTTTGCCATGGTAGCTTATTTTGGCCTTAACAGCAAAGTGGGAAACCTCAGCTATTACGATTCATCCGGTCAGAACGAGTATTCTTTCCACAAACCATACTCAGAAAAAACAGCAGAACTAATTGACCATGAGGTAAAATCCATCATAGATGAAGCCTATCAACGGTCGTTGAATATTCTTACTGAAAATCGCGATAAGCTCGAAATCCTGGCGAATCTGCTGCTGGAAAAAGAGGTGATTTTCCGTGAAGACCTGGAAAAAATATTTGGAAAACGACCTTACGGAGAGACTGAGACCTATCCTGCCGGTCCTGAAGCAGAAGTGGAAGGCCTGAAAGAGAATAAGGCGCAGAGCAACCACGGGGAAAAACCCAACGGAACAGAGGAAGCTGCTGAAAAAGAAATATCTGATCCCGGGAAAGCAGACAATATTAAACCCTAATTAAACCCTAAGGGTCAGTGAAACAAAAATGAAGGAAAGTACTTCAAGGGAAAAGGTATTGAAAGCTATCAGGGATGCGCTCGTGAATCCCATGGAACCTCCATATCAGAATGAAGACTTTTCTGATACCATATATGCCAGAGCCGACTCTGAATATGATGAGGTGACCTTTGCTGAAGCCCTGGCAAAGGTTGGCGGGCAGTTTGTCTATAGCAGCAACCTTGAGGAGTTTGCTCTTAATTTCAATGAATTTCTTTCCGGGCAAAGTTGCAAGGAATTACATTGTTACGAAAATATTTTGCAAAAAATTCTCAACGATAACGGCATTTTTTGTTTCAATGCCCGCGAGGAAATCAATAATTGTGAAATAGGAGTGAGTACATGCGAATACCTGGTGGCCCGTTTGGGATCTATCATGGTAAGCAGCAGGCAGGGTTGTGGACGTAAAGGTTTTTTCTGGCCTCCATTGCATATTGTTGTTGCATGGAAAGGTCAACTGGTTTATGATTTGAAAGATGCTTTTCGTGCGATCAAAAAAAAGTATGAAGACTCACCGATACCTTCTATGATTACTTTGATAACCGGACCCAGCAGAACTGCTGATATTGAAAAAACTCTCGTATTGGGAGCCCATGGGCCATCGCGATTGGTTGTATTTTTTATTGACGAATTCAGAGAAGAGTCCGAATAAACTGAAATTTAATTCATAATGCCTGTATCGCTTGCATTGCAGTTGAAATATGTTTGGAGATTAAAAAAAATATCCCATCTTTGCTGATTATGAATATGGACTGGCAATGTATTTATTCGACCCAATATGACCATATTGCTCAAATAGTCAAGGCTGTTATGGAAGAGAATGGTATTAAATGCTTTTCTTTGAGCAAAAAAGACTCGGCTTATCTTTTCGGAGAAATTGAATTGTATGTTGAACCTGATGATGTTTTAAAGGCAAAACAAATCATAAAGAAAGAAAACTTTGAGTAATCTTGCAACACGTACTCTTACAGGAATAGCAATTGTTTTGCTTGTAATATTTTCGGTTGTGCTGGGCCGATATGTTTTTGCATCGTTTTTTCTTCTGGTTACCATTCTGGGGCTGTGGGAATTTTACACTTTGCTCGAAAGAGCTGAAATTTACCCCAATAAGGTGTTGGGTGTGGTTGCAGGAGGGGTTTTGTTTGTATCCAATGCCTTGGTTTCTCTCGAGCTGGCACCGCTGGATGTTTTATTGTTCAATTTTTTGCTTATCTTTTTTGTCTTTTTATTCGAACTGTATCGAAATCTGCCAGATCCCTTCACCAATGTAGCCTTTACATTTTTTGGTCTGTTATATGTTGCTGTGCCCTTTGCCCTGCTCAACTATTTGCCAAATCCTGCTTTTGAATCGGGTGTGTACGCTCATAATATAGTGCTTGGTTTTTTCTTCTTAATATGGGTAAATGAATCAGGAGCCTATCTGGTAGGCTCAAGCATTGGCAGACATAAACTTTTTGAGAGGGTTTCCCCCAAGAAAACATGGGAAGGAACCTCTGGCGGGGGTATACTGTGTCTTATTACAGCCGCTGTAATCAGTTTATTTTACACTGAATTATCATTGTTGAACTGGATGGTAATAGGAGCATTGGTGGTTATTTTCAGCACGTATGGTGATTTGTTTGAGTCTATGTTTAAAAGAAGTATCAAAGCCAAGGACAGTGGCAGAATCCTACCCGGTCACGGAGGAATTCTCGACCGCTTTGACGGCGTAATTATGGCTGTTCCTTTTGTTTTTGTTTATCTTTTGTGGGTGTCAATATAGACGGAAGGCCAGAGAAAAGTGAAAAGAGAAAAGAGAAAAGTGAAAAGTGTTGGGTGGAGAATGTAAGAATGGGAGTTCCGATTAAAAGATTGTTGGATTGTTGATTGCAGAATGTGAACGTTACTCATTGCACCTCCCCCAACTCCTAAGGAGTATAAAGATGCAATGATAAATGGCGCTGCGAAAAAATTGCAATAAAAAGCACTCTGCTGATGACAGCGCAAAGGCAGAAGGTTGGGGTGAGATGCGAAATTTTTGATGGTTAGTTGGCAATTGTTAATGCAGAGACTAGAGAAATAGATAAATACAAATACTTAAAATACAAAATACCCAAAGAGATGAAAATACATAAGGAAGGCTATACCAGCCTGTTTTTTACACTACTGTTTGTTGCTGGTATTTCTTTGCTGATAAATATTATCTGGCCTGTTCAAACCCTCTGGCATACCATTACGTATGTTGCCCTTGGATTGCTTTTTCTGATAATACTGCAATTCTTTCGTTCTCCCAAAAGGAAAACAGAACTCAATGATAACCATGTAATTTGCCCTGCTGATGGTAAAGTGGTAGTAATTGAAAAAACCCATGAAGGGGAATATCTTCAGGATGAACGCATACAGGTTTCCATTTTTATGTCGCCGGTAAATGTTCATGTAAACAGGTATCCGGTGAGTGGCACGGTGAATTACTATAAATACCACCCCGGAAAATACCTTGTAGCATGGCATCCTAAATCGTCAACAGACAATGAGCGAACTACTGTCGTTCTGCAACATCCCACCCGGGGACCTGTTCTGGTGCGTCAGATAGCAGGAGCACTGGCCAGACGTATTGTTTGTTACAGCAAAGAAGGAGAAGAAGTGGTGCAGGGATCGGAAATGGGATTCATCAAGTTCGGCTCCAGGGTTGATGTTTTCCTGCCGCTGGATGCCCGCATCAATGTTAATATTGGCGATATGGTAAAAGGGGGGAGAACTGTTTTGGCCAGTTTTAAATAATCTCAAAGCAAATTACCCCTGAAGAATATGTAAGATATCACTCAAACGACCCACCTCATAAGTGGGTTTTTCTTTGCTTTCTTTCAAAGGAGGATGTTTTACCCAAATCTGATCCATTCCAATAAGCTGAGCACCCAGGATATCTGCTTCAGGGTCATCCCCGATAATAATACTCTCTGATAAGTTGGCCCCGGTTTCCCGGAGGGCAAATTCAAAGATTCTTCGGTCTGGCTTTTTAAAACCTGCTCTTTCCGAAGTGATAATTTTGTCAAAGTATTTTCCTAATCCGCTTTTTTCAATTTTTATAAATTGCACCTCTTCAAACCCGTTGGTAATGATGTGCATCTGGTATTGCCTGTGTAAAATGTCAAGCAACTCTATGGTTCCGGGGTAAAGCATGGTTTGTCGCGGGCTGTTTGCAATGTAATGGGCCCCCATTTCTCTTGCCAGCTCCGGCTCATCGATTTTATAAAGATTCAGGCTATCATTAAACCTGTTGAAATTCAGCACCTCTTTGGTTATCATTTGCTTTTTATACTGATCCCATAAGGCAAAATTTATTTCCTGGTATTGGGCATAAAAGGCATCCGGGTCATGAATCCCTCTGCTTTGGAGCTGAAACTTATCATGCATCTCCCTGAAGGTGACTTTGTTGTTGGTGTCAAAATCCCACAGGGTTCGGTCCAGATCAAAAAAGAGATGTTTATATTTTGAAGTATTCATTGCTGTAATTTTCTGAAAAAGAAAGAAAGCCTCTGAATAAAGGAGGCTTTCTGGTTTAAGGTTGCAAATTTACACAAAAAATGGGTTCAACCTGCATGCAGGCTCCGACAATAAATGCTTATCCTTTACAGTTTGCTAATGTTACCGCCGGAACTTGTTCTCATACTTTTAAATACCGGGTCACCCAGGTACCTCACCGAACCACCTGCATTGGCTTCAGCATCCAGTTCTGCTGCATTTACCCTCACGCTTGCTCCTGCATTGGCTTTTACAACAGCACTTGCCGCTTCCAGTTGTGATGCATCAATGGTGCCACCAGCATTGGATTCAGCCTCCAGTTTTTCGGTTTCACCCTTGACTTTCAGGTTCGCACCTGCATTCTGGGTTGCAAACAGGGTTTCAAAAATGCCTTCTACGTCTATATTAGAGCCTGCATTGGCCGTTAGATGCAAAAGGGGGAGAACCATGCCTCCGGTAGTAAAGAATCCTGATGAAGCCGAAGCTTCCACATGGGTGATAAAATCGTTGCTGAGCTCTATGCGCAGCTCAGAACCGGATCGAATGGGTTGAGAGGATTCAATGTGCAGTTCATTGTTTCTGACCTCCGTGCGAATAAATTCCTGAAGATTCTCATCCGCAAAAATAATGAGCTCCTGCGGACTTTCCTGGGTATAATATACATTGTACCGGCCTTTGATTTTAATTTTTTCAAAGGTGGGAATATCCCTGGTTGTTTGCACGATGTTACCATCTCCACGGGTTATTTCGGCAAATAATTGTGATTTAACGAAAAATATACCGGTAATGATGGTTATAATTACTACTCCCAACGCAACGAGGAGAATAAGATTACTTTTTTTCATGGGTACTGAATTTTGAGGTTAAGTTTTATGATAGATTGAGTCACCAGTTTTTAATCAGGGGTATTGTTTTGTTGATAAAGATCTTCCATTTCTTCGCACGTAATGTCGAGTAATTTCATGGTTTTCATTACAATGGGCAAATCTTTTTCAATGAATTCTGCTCTTTTCAACTCCAGAGCTTTTCTGTATCCTTCTTCTGATACAAAGTAACCAATGCCCCGTTTGTTGAAGATGATTTCCTTTTCCTGCAGGAAAACAAAGGCTCTCATGGCGGTATTGGGGTTTACCTCCATTTGCACTGCTACATCGCGGACCGAAGGAATGCGCTCGTTGGTTTTCCATTTGAGCAACAGAATATTTTCACAAAATATATCTGCTATTTGCATGTAAATGGGTTGGTTGTCTATAAATTCCATTTTATACCTCTCTTTCTTTAAGTCTGAAATAGCTTACAACTAAACAAAAGGGTCCAAGCAAGCCAAAGAATAGAACTTTCATAACTACAGGGAAGACTTCAGTAGTAAACTGGGTTATGTTGATGTTTATATCCTGCATATCTCCCTGGAACGCTTCTTTACCCATAACAAGGTAAGCCAGCAAAAAGATAAATATGTTAAGTACAGTTTGTATTACGAATAAACTGAGAATGGTTTTCAGAAAATTGTTCTTCCTGAAATACAAGGCTCCCAGGAAAAATATGCTGTGCACCACCAGATAAATACTCATAAGGGTGAGATTTTCATTTGTAAATGGGTTGAAAGTCTCTATGGGTATGGAAAGAGCAAAAAAGGCAATGCTACTGGTTAAGAATAAAACAGCAAAGAGCAAGACATTGGCCAGCAGAATAAAGATTACTGAGGTCACTATCCAGTGTGAGAAAAGTTTTTCTGCCGTAGTAGCGGGCAGGGTGAGGTAGAATTGGCTTTTGGCAGGGGTATGAATCTCGTTGTAGGCCATTGAGGCAATCAGTAAACCTCCTGTAAAAATAATTACCTGACCCAGGGAAACCATCCCGCTGATGCGGTAAACACCGCCAGAAAAAATGATTGTTAGTGCTGAAACAACAATCAGCACACCTGCCAGTGCCCCAAGACCAATGAGCCAGCTTTTCATGTTAAACATTGCATACCGTTTGATTAAAAGGGCAAAACGTTGTAGCGAAAATTGATTTATTTTTTCCATGGTTGTATGATATTATATTGCCTGGTTTATAACTTGTGGATCTTTAATAATTGCGTTAAACAGCAGCTCGAGGTCAATGGCTGTATCCTGGCCGTTGTTCTGGTAAATGGCTGCCTTGCCCCCCAGAACTTCTTCAGCATACAATACCTGCTGGTTGCTGGCCTCTCTCAGCTTGCCAAAGGATAGCTTTTCACCAATGTCAAAAGTACTTTTGTGGAAAATGATTTTTCCGTTGTCCAGCACAATTACATGGTCGATTATACTGGCCAAATCGCGTACCTGGTGAGTGGAGATTACAATGCATTGATCTTCTGTGGCTGCTGCTGCCATGATTCGGCGAAACTGACTCTTGGAGGGAATGTCCAACCCGTTGGTGGGCTCATCCATGAGCAATACATTGGTTTGAGTGGCCAAACCGAAGGCAATCAGAAATTTCTTCTTCTGTCCGTAAGAGTATTTGGTCAGGTTTTTTCCATTGCTGATTTCAAACTCTTTCAGATACTTTTCAAACAATTCGTAGCTGAATCGGGGGTAAAAGGGTGCATGCAATTCAGCAAAGGTGCTTATTTTGATGGAAGGGAGAACGAATTCTTCAGGAATAATGTAAATGTTGGCCATTATTTCAGGTGTTCTTTCTTTTACATCTTTTTCAAAAATAAGACACTCACCCTGCTGGGGAAACAGCATGCCCGAAATATGCTTGAGCAATGTTGTCTTGCCTGCACCGTTCATGCCAAATAGTCCGTAAATGCTCCCTGCCTTGAGGTCGAGGGTAAGCTCGCGGAACAATTGTTGGTTCTTTTTATAACCAAATGTTAGGTTTTTAATGTTTATCATGGCTTACTTGTTTGTTATGTTACTACTGTACTACAATTCTAATACACTGCAAATCTAATATACTAATTTTAATTGTGCAAGTTTTTTTGATAAAAATCTGAAAAAATTTTCAGTAAATACTTTAAGTAGTTCATAAAGAGTTAATTAAAGAGATGTAAAACTGGTTTTTATTGTTTTTAAAACCTGTATCCATAGGTTGGCTGAGGAGAAAAGAATAATACATGATGATTTTGAGCTATTTTTTGCTAAGACTAAGTAAAATGGTTTTATTTTTGTGCAACAATCATATTAGTAAAGATTATTCACTCAATATACTTACCCTCTTGCAGATTAGAGTTCTATATATACCATCCTTATTGGTTTTGCTGCTTTTTTTGTCCTCGTGTAATCCTGCACGACGGTTACCTGAAGGGAGTTATTTGCTGAACAAAAATGTTATAGAGATAGAAGACTCCGAAGTGCAGCGTTCAGAGCTTACCCGTTTTTACAGACAACGACCCAACCGCAGGATATTCGGATTTTATCGTTTTCACCTTAACATGTATCAACTTGCTGACCGGGGGAAAGAGACCAGGTTTCGCAGATGGATGAAGAACACCATCGGTGAGGCTCCGGTACTATACGACGCCAGCATGGCGCATAATACGGTGCGACAATTTGAAATGTATCTTCATTCCAAAGGTTATTTCAACGCTGAGGTAGATTTCGAAGAAGAGCTGAAAAGAAATCGTGCGAGGATTACCTACTATATTAAGGGGAATACCCCTTATCGGTTTAATGAAGTATCGTTTGATATTGAGGATCCTTTTTTAAAGGGTTTTATTCTGACAGACACTGTAAATACGCTTTTGGAGTCAGGAGAACGTTATGATGCAGATGTACTGCATGCCGAACGTGACCGCATTGCCCGCAATTTGAGAAACAATGGATTTTACCGTTTTTCAAGGGATTTTCTGTTTTTCCAGGTTGACAGCAACCTCAACAAACATATGGTGAACCTCGAAATGCGGGTTTCCAATCCGCAACGTCCAGTACCGGGCAACAGAGATTCATTGGTTCAGGAACGCCATAAAAGGTACAGGATCGACCAGGTAGTATTGCTGCCAGAGTATACTGCACTTACTGCACAAGTTCCCCGCACAGATACAACCTTTTATATTGCCCGTGGTCGCAGGGGGGGGGATGAATATGAATATGAGTTTCGTCACAACCGCCCTTTACGCATAAAACCCTCCGTGATAGTAAATCATCTTATGGTGCGGCCTGGTGACTACTTCCAGGTGTCAAGGGTAGAACAGAGTTATACCTTTCTATCTGAGATGCGCAATTACCGGTACATCAACCTTCAGTTTTCTGAATCCGAAAATCCCCGTCAGGGTGTTCCCAATGATACGCTGGGATTTTTGCAAACCACCATTCAGCTCAACCGGTCGGCAGCTAACGCTTTTACCATAGAAGCTGAGGGGCTGAACACTGCGGGCAATCTGGGGGTGGCCAGTAACATCCTGTATCAGAACCGCAATGTATTTCGGGGAGCTGAGATTTTCAACCTCCGGCTTAAGGGAGCGTTGGAAGTTACCGGCGATTCACGGTCTGATGAGGTATTTCAACGACTTCCTTTTAATACCCTGGAGCTGGGAGTAGAGCTGGGAGTGGATTTTCCCAAATTGCTCCTGCCTGTTCCTCTGGAACGGTTATCACGAAATTCCAGGCCCAAGAGCAGTGTTGTGGCAGGGATTAATTTCAGACAACGACCCGACTATACCCGCTACATCCTGAATCTGAATTATGGTTTTGAATGGAATGAAACCGCCCGCAAAAGACATTTTATTCACCCCATTGAAATCAGCTCGGTGAGGGTATTCAACGATTCTATTCTCAGAGCCAATATTCCTGATGCCAATCCTTTTATTCTCAGCAGGTTTCGCGACCATTTTATCCTGGGTTTGAAATATACCTATATGTACAATACACAGCAATTAGGGAGTATTGCTGATTTTATGTATCTGCGCGCCAACTTTGAATCAGCAGGCAATTTGCTTAGCCTTACGGCTGACGGTCTTAACCTTTCGCGCGACGAAGAGGGGAGCTACAACGTTTTCAATATCCCTTTTTCTCAGTTTGTAAAAGGAGATGCTGATTTTCGGTATTACCGGATTTTTGATGAGCGCCAAACCCTGGTTTTCCGCGCGATGGGTGGGATAGGTGTACCCTACGGGAATGTGGATGTTTTGCCATTCATCAAGAGTTACTATGGGGGGGGAGCCAATGGACTGCGTGCCTGGAGAATATACACCCTGGGGCCTGGCAGTTATAAGGGTACTGATGAGATTCGTTTCGACAGATATGGAGATATAAAACTGGAAGCCAATTTAGAGTACAGGTTTAAGTTTTATGGTTTTTGGCATGGGGCTTTTTTCCTTGATGCCGGTAATGTTTGGTTCGTTAATAAGAATGAACAGTTCCCCGGGGGGGAGTTTCGTGTTTCTGAACTTCATAATGATATTGCCATGGGAGGGGGTGCAGGGATTCGCATGGACTTTGATTTCTTTATACTGCGTATTGATGCTGCTGTTCCTATTAAAGATCCGGCACAGCCTGCGGCTGCTCAATGGATTTCCTCCTGGCCGGCATTCAAAGACTTAAATTTAAACCTCGCAATTGGGTATCCTTTCTGAACCTGTATTATCAAATTGGCCAGCCTGATAGAGTTAGCTAATTCATGCAGTTGATATTCAGGTTTCATAAAAACCCCTCTTATATCGTTACTATGTTAAACCCACAGGAATTTAAAAATATTTTTCTCCAGGAATTTGATTATGAACCCACCCCTGATCAGGATGTTGTAATAGACAAGCTCTCTGTTTTTCTGGTTTCTCATAGCCCCTCTTCAGTATTTGTATTGAAAGGGTATGCCGGTACTGGAAAAACTTCGCTTGTATCCAACCTGGTAAAGGTTCTTCCGGCCATGAAAGCACAAAGTGTATTGCTGGCACCCACGGGAAGGGCTGCCAAAGTGCTGGCCGGTTATTCGGGTAAACCAGCTTATACCATACACCGCAAAATTTACGCTCTTAAGGAAACTGCCGACGGGGCAGTGAGCTTTTCCATAATGCCCAATAAACATGTAGACACCCTCTTTATTGTTGATGAGGCCTCCATGATTTCCCAGCAACGAAACAACGAAGATGCATTTGGATCGGGTAACTTGCTGGATGACCTTATATCGTATGTGTTTAGTGGTGAAAATTGCAAATTAATACTGATTGGCGATGTTGCCCAGCTTCCCCCCGTCAAAAGCAATGAAAGCCCGGCACTGGATATTCCGTTTTTGAAAAACTCTTTTCACCTGGATATCCACACTGCCGAATTGCGCCAGGTTGTGAGGCAGGAAGCCGATAGTGGAATCCTCTACAATGCCACTATTATGCGCAATAAAATTGAAACCGGCGAAGAGGGTTTTATCCCTTTTGAACTGGACGGTTTCAAAGACATTCTGAGGTTGCAGGGGCCTGATGCCGCTGAATATATTACGGATGCTTTTTCAGCAAGGAATTTCGAAAATACCATCATTGTATGCCGGAGCAACAAAAGGGCTAACCTGTATAATCAGCACATCCGGCAACGGGTATTGTTTATGGAAGATGAAATTGGGGCAGGGGACCTGCTGATGGTGGTGAAAAACAATTATTTCTGGTTGCCCAAAGATTCACCGGCAGGCTTTATCGCCAATGGTGATATCGTTGAAGTGTTGAGGGTGCAGCGGGTGGAAGAATTGTATGGTTTTCGGTTTGCCCAAATCACTGCCCGCATGCTTGATTATCCCCAGGAGGCTGAAATTGATGTTACCATCATGCTGGATACCTTGCATGTGGACGGGCCTGCCCTGAGTTATGCTGACGGGAGCAAACTCTGGGATGAAGTAAGCCGCGACTATGAAGATGAGCCCAGCCAGCGCAAGCGCATGGCCAAAATCAAGAAAAACCCCTATCTGAATGCATTGCAGGTGAAGTTTGCCTATGCGCTCACATGTCATAAAGCCCAGGGTGGGCAATGGGAAAACGTCTTCGTGGAAATGGGATACATCCCCGACAAAAATCCTGATACCGAATACTACCGCTGGTTGTATACCGCACTTACACGAGCTACCAGCAAACTTTATCTGATGGGGTTTTCGGATGAGTTTTTTGAGTGATGACAGTAAGCCATAAACCCCCTGTATATTTTTGACTAACTGTTACCCTTAACTATTTTCATTTGTATAAAACTTCCGGTAAGTTTTTCAAGTATAAGGAAATATATTCCCGGTTTTAAACTTTGGGTATTGAGGTTAGGTGGTACCGGGCTTTCATGTAAAATGATATTTCCTGAACTGTTATAGAGCTTTAGCCGGGTAAGTTTTTCGGCTCCATTCACTTGAATGTAATCTGAAAAAGGATTGGGAGCGATTGTGATACCCTCGTCATAAGAATTTTCTGTATGGGTAGCAGGGCTGAAATTGGCAGTGATTTCCATGTTCCCATTTAAAACCAGGGATGTCTGTTCGCTTTGGGTTTCCCAATCACCAGTCCAGTTATCAAATTTCCAGCCTTCTCCGGCTACAGCAAGCAAATTCAGGGTGGTACCTTCTTCAAAAGATGCAGGTTCAGAATAGTCTGAACCATTAACCAGAATGATTCCATTTCCTGTTACCTCAGCCAGTAGGGTATAGTAATGGGCAGGGGTGATAAATTCAATCTCATTTCCATAAAATATTCCTGCATCTGACAACACATAAGCCCTTACAAAATATTGAGTCTTCGATGAAAGGGGCTCTGCCTGATTGCTAAATGTTCCGGGCTGGCTGATGGCTCCATTCTCTGTGTGGCTATCGGCGATGGTAGGGTTTCCTGCAGTATTCCAGCAAATGCCATGCTGATAAGGTGCCGGATATCCAGGTACCATGAGTTCAGCTGTAATGATGGCATAGTCAGGTGCCAGTTCTTCAATCCCAAGAGTGGAAACAACCGGGATTTGTACATGCGAATAATTCTGCCACGATAAAAACGGGTAGCCCTCGTTTTGAATGCCCTGCTCATCTATACCCCAAATGTCATCATTCCCGTTCTGGCTTTCATTGATAAAATCCCAGCCGGCAGCAAGGTATGTCTGGATATTTTTCATTTCTTCTGAATTCAGCCCGGTACCTCCGGCACTTACATCAATTCCTGAAACTTCCGTATCCCAGAATGAATTGATAATTTCGGAAGACTCATCAGTTTTGCCGGAAATACCACCTTGGTTGGGTTCTCCGGAAGTAATTGCTCCTGCGTAATAGCTGTACCTAATGACAGATGACCATGAAATCTTACCTGCTAATCCCCCTGTATAGGCTGAAGTGTTATGTATATTAGCCAGAGAGTAAGAGTTCTTAATCACAGATTCCGTCAGGCTGCCTGATAAACCGCCTGCAAGGACGCTGTTGCTGTGAAGATCTCCAACCGAAAAGCAATTTTCAATGGTAGAGCCAATAGCTCTACCCACTAATAACCCGGATTCAATATTATTACTGGTAAGGTTTCCGAAGGCAGAGCAGTTTTCTACAAATGTATAACTCACTTCTCCTGCCAGTCCCCCTGACCTTATGTAGCCATAAATAGAAAAGTCTTCTATGCTTAGGTTACTTAGGGTTGCGTTAGCACATTTTCCAAACAGACCTGTATATCTGTTGTTTGATTCCAGAATCGAGAGATTCTTTATTTTGTGGTTGTTACCGTTAAAATTGCCTCTAAAGTAGGGGATGTAAAATCCCTGATGTGCAACCAGGTCAATGTCATCCATTAGTTTATAATTCGTGTTGTTAATTTGCCCAAAGGGAAGTAAATGCTTTAATTCGTCAAAGCTGTGAATCAGATAAACTCCATCTTCTTGAACCAGATATTCATTGATGTCTAAAGTTAGATCATTGGCAATCCAATCCTCAAAATGCTCTTGAAATATTGCCCCTTCTGTAATTATACATTCGTTATTGATATGACTATTTTCGAAATCATAAAAGCTATTCTTTATCAGATAAGCGTTTATTCCTGCAATTCCTCCTGTTTCTAAAGCTCCTTCTATATTCCCTGTAAAATAGGAGTCTTTTATCAGTGAGGAGTTTTGTCCGGTAATCCCCCCTGTGTATACTCCGCCTGATATGGATGTACTACTGTGGCAATGGGTAATGGTACCCAGTGTAAGCCACCCGCAAATACCTCCGCTGTAATAACTACCCTGCAGATTTCCTGATGTCTTGCAGCTAATAATGTTTGTCTGCGTGCAAAAGCCTGCGATTCCACCTGTATAATGAAACCCTGCCACCTCTCCATTTACAGTGCAATGGGATATTTGTGAAATTAAGTCCGTTTTCCCCGCCAGAATCGCTACATAGTTATAACCCGTTATTTGTGCATTGCTTATTTGTATGTTTTGAAGAAGCCCTCCTTCTGACAAGCCAAAAAAACCCTGATAATCATTTTCAGGGCGATTGATAAAAAGATTGTAGATCGCCTTACCTTGTCCGTTATAATTACCAGTGAAGGGAGTGTTGACATTTCCAACAGGTTGCCACCCCCCATTCCACTGTGCACTTTCCGAAAGGTCGATGTCATGGGTTTGTATAAAATGCTTGTCCCATACATCAGAAGTAAAAGATAGCCATACCA
>JAABSE010000099.1 GCA_011390575.1 Sphingobacteriia bacterium | reverse complement strand
AAAGCCCTGTTAAGGGCGGCATTATGGTAGTTAATGGGATGACATAGAAAAAACGGCGCCGGAAAACAATGGTTTTTCAAAGAACCCATCATGATGCCGGCGCACCGGAAAAATCTTTGATTGAAAAAATACATCAAAAGTATAAGACTAAAAGTTACCGGACAAGGCAAGACTGGCCTAAACGATTAAAAAAGGGGAATCCTGGAGCAGGGCCTGACCTGTTCAGGCAATAAATTCTCGCAGAATGCTAGTTCAAAATACATTAACTTTATGTTGTCATTCAAACCTGACTGCATGTACAGATTTAAAAAAAGCAACATTTTACGAATTTCTCTTCTTGTAATATTTCTCACCAGTAACGGATTCAGCCAGTCCCCCGTTCAGGACAGCCTCAGAAACATTCTGGTGCTTCATGACGGCATTACTCAACCCGGCGCAGATACTGTGAGGATTAACGCATTGAACCGTCTGGCACGTAGTTTCTACCCCTCCTACCCTGACAGTTTATTATTTCATGCACAGAAGGCCTATGAGGAGGCCACTGTGACTGATTTCAAAAAGGGGATGGCGGAAGCCTTGCGTTATATCGGAATTGCACATTACGCAGTTGGAAATTACGACACTGCCCTGGAGAATTATCACAACGCTGCAGAGCTTTCAGAACAACAAGGGTTGAAAAGCAGCCTGGCAAGCAATTACAACAATATCGCTATTATTCATGATATCCGTGGAGATAATGATGCAGCCCTGCAATACTATTACCAGTCTCTTTCCATCAACAGAGAACTGGAGAACCAGCAGGGTATAGCTTACAACCTGATTAACTTAGGTCTGATCCACCATAACCTGGGGCAAATATCCCAGGCGCTTGACACGCAGCTGGAAGGGCTGAAAATTGCAGAAACGCTGGGCGACAAAAACGGAATGGCACTGGCGTTGAACAATATAGGAAGTATTTATTCAGGTATTGGACGCAACGATGACGCTATTGAAATGCATCGGCAAGCTTTTGTTCTAAGAGAACAAATCAACAACAAACCCGGTATGGGCAGTAATCTTTACAGTATCGGGCGTATTCACTTTCTGGAAAACAGGCCTGACAGTGCGATTCATTATTTTGACGAAGCCTTGAAGTTTTCCCATGAAACCGATGACATCAGAATGATCAGCAAGATACTGGTTGCGCTGGGTGATGCAGCCATGCTTAAGGATAACTATGACGAAGCCTTTCATTTTTACAACCAGTCTATACAAAATGCAAGGGATATAGGAGACCGGTTTGAAACAGCCCGTATTTATGTTAAGCTTGGCCGTATTGAACTTAAAAAAGGATTTCCACAAAAAGCACTCGAATTGGTCAGCCAGGGGAGAGAAATCGGGCAGCAAATTGATAACATGAGAATTCTTGAATTTTCTGCAAGTGCCTTGTCAGAGATTTATGAAGAAATGGGAGATACAGGCAGAGCGTTGTCCTACTTCAAAGAGTCTGCAGCAATTGCCGACAGCCTGAACAATCATGAAATCCAGCGTAGATCAGCCCGGCTGGATGCTGATTATGAGTACTTCCAGCGGGAAAAGGAGTTGCTTTTACAACAACAGGAGCGCGATATGCTGACCCAGCGTAAAACCAACCGTCAGAATGCTCTCATCATTTTCATCTTTACGATTGCATTGTTCCTGGTTATTCTACTGGCCAGTATATCAAGAAACCGGAAAAAACTTCAGAAAGCTCATTATGCATTGCAGGCTTCGCACACCCAGATTGAACATCAGAAGTCAGTGCTGGAAAAACAAACACATGAGCTCAGCAAAGCCAATATGGACAAAAGCCGGCTGTTCAGCATTATCAGCCATGATATGAAAGGACCGCTGGCCTACGCTTTTATGGCCATCGAAATGATGGAAGAAAAAGGGTCGGCTTACCGCGAAAAAACACTTCCCCTGATTAGGGAAAATATTGTGAATGTTTACAATCTCATGGAGAATTTGCTGGAATGGTCAAAAATCCAGATGAAAAGTGAAAACATGGAGCTGACAGATTTTGACCTGTACAGCGTGATTACTGAAGTAAATATGGCCATCAACAGTCAGATTTCCCAGAAAGGAATTCAGGTGGACAACCAGGTGCAACGACACACAAGGGTATATGCAGAGAAAAACATCACCGAACTGGTTATGCGCAACCTGCTCACCAATGCCATCAAATTTTCTCACCGGGCAGGTAAAATAATCATCTTCTCAAAACCGGTGCACAACCATATTGAGGTTTGTATTGAAGATCAGGGAACGGGGATTGACCCTAAAGAATTATCGGGCCTGTTTGAAGAAAAAACCATCAGCAAGCCGGGTACAGCCAATGAAAAAGGTTCGGGTCTGGGATTAAAACTCTCCAGAGAATTGCTGGAAAAAATCAATGGAAAATTATGGATGGACAGTGAGCCGGGCAAAGGAACGCGGGTGTGGTTCAGCCTTCCAGCAGCAGGTAAGTAGACCTGCTGAAACAGTCTTTAGTAAATCAGATGCAAGGCGATAAGGCGAAGCTTCAGGCCCTAGTCAAACATCAGATGATACGGCCTGTAGATTTTTGACTCCAGATCCTGCAGGGACACCATGCCATTGTAGCGCAAATACTCCTTCCCTTCCAGAAACAGCAGCATCCCCGGCACACTAAGCATCCGCAGCTGACCTGCCAGTTCCATGCTTTTTGCGGCATGTACGGGTACAAATCTTACTTTGGGAAACACTTCCTTCAGCAGGTTTTCTACCCTGGGTCTGAGGGTATGACACACACCGCAGGTATCGTTATAGAAGTAAAGCATCACGGCGGGATGTTCTGTTTTTAAGGTATTAAATTCTTCGAGGGTCATGTTTGGGTGGAGTTTAAAATGGGACAATAAAGTTACCATAAAACCTCTTAAATAAAGTTGCTACTGCACTTTTATTGGAAAGAAATATCGAGTTAGATTGTTTCAATTTTTATAGTCAGAAGACCGAAGTGAATTCTTCCGTCTTCCGTCTTCCGTCTACGGTCGAACTGCATCTAATGATTATGAAAATATAGACTATCCACTAAATTAGCAGTAGTACCTTAATAAAAAAACCCCTATTGCACCAAAGTAACATCCCCGGTTTTTTCTATTACCTCGCCGGTGGCGCACTTTGCTTTTACTTTGTACACATACACTCCCACAGGCGCCAATACACCCCTATGGTAGCCATCCCAGCCGGTCCAGATATCCTCCGACATAAAGATCAGCTCTCCCCAGCGATTGAAAACCTCCAGTTTATACTCTTCAATCCCTTCATGCATAGGATGAAAGACATGGTTGGAGGGGTCGGTAAGAGAATAAGCGCCACCGGTAGCTCCTTCAGTCAATGGTTTAAAAGCATTGGGCATGAGCAACTGACAGGACATATCCTGCACACTCACCATTCCGCTTTTGGTCATTGAATCAGTACATTGCGGGTCGGTATCATTGCCCACGGTAAGGGTAATATCGTAATTGCCCGTTTCGGCAAAATAATGACGGGGGTGTTCTTCGTCTGACACATTACCATCGCCAAACTCCCACCAATAGCTGTAAGCATTGGCTGAAAGGTTTTCGAACTGCGCCCATTCGTAGGGTAATTCAATTGAGCGGCTTTCAATCCTGAAGTCAGCCACGGGCGGTTCAAACACCGTAATGGTCTGATAGGTGGAATCTATGCCTCCTTCGCCGGCAATGCGCAACATCACGTTGTAGGTGCCGGGTTCGTCAAAAATATGAACGGGATTTTCGCTATCGGAAGTATGTCCGTTGTCGAAATCCCAGAAGAAGGAATCTCCATACATGGTTTCATTGTAAAACTGCACTTCCAGAGGAGGACAACCCTCAGCTGCCGGGCTAAAACCCACTATGGGGAAGGGAGCCAGAATTTCTACCTTCTGCTGGGCCTGGCCCGAGCAATGCTCAGAAGAAACGGTAAGGGTAATATCAAAGCTGCGGCTTGCATAATCGCCTGGCGTCCAGGGATAGGTATAATCAAACAGGTCACGGTCGGAAGTGCTGAAGGTATGCCCGTTGCCCAGATCCCAGTGAAACTCCCAGTCACCCGGACCGGAATAGTTGGAAACATACACCGTTCTTTCGGGATAAAACTGGCGGTGGGGCGATGCATCAAAGTCGGCTACCGGCCTGGCAAATACTGTTACCTGCCCGCTGGTTTGGTCCTGACAGCCATATGTTGAAATGGCAGCAAGTTCGACATCCAACAAGGCATTTTCGGAAGTATTATTATAGAATGTGTGGGTCGGATGTACATGGGAAGAAGCAGCACCATCTCCGAATGACCATTCATAACGATGAGCCAGCTGAGATTCGTTCTGAAACGCGAGTGCCAGCGGGGTGCATCCCTGGGTCAATTCATCCACGAACGTGAAAGCAGCAGTTACTTCAGGGTACACTACTACTTCTTCTTCCACGTTGCGTGCACAGCCCCACTGATTGGAACCTGTCAGCGACATCAGCAACGTATCAGGTTCTTCCCCCTGATTGACAAACAGTCTTTGGAATACGCTCTCATCTCCATCCCACGATTCACCGTCCAGCATCCATTCATACTGGCTTACCCCCTCGGTAAGATCATTGAAAGTCACCTCCAGGGGCGAACATCCTTTGCTGTTTTCCATGGAGAAATTCACTGCCGGCCTCGGGAATACCGTAACGGTTCCGCTTTGTTGCGCCTGACAACCAAACGAAGACTCAGCATCAAGTATCACCTCAAAGTTTTGGGGTTGGGTAAAAGAGTTGTTTTTGAAAATATGGACCGGATCGGAGGAACTGGAAAAGTTGCCATCATCAAAACGCCAGTGATAGAGGCTGGCTCCCAGGCTTTCATTTTCAAACTGTACTTCCAGCGGATGGCATCCTTCGGCTGTAAAGTTGAAATCCGCAACAATATCCGGGAAAACGGTAATCACCTGCTCATGTTCATCAAAACATCCGAAAGAATTGGTTACCAAAAGGCTTCCGGTAAAAATTCCCTGACCCTGATCCCAGGGTTGGGTGTAAGTATAAACAGCATCGCCCGGTTGGGTTTGCTCCTCCCCTTCTTCAAAGGTCCATTGATAACTCAGCCCTGAACCCAGCGACTGGTCTTCAAAGTTCACTTCCAGCGGCGAGCATCCTTCCTGCAGGTCGGTTTCAAAGCCGGCATGAGGCACAGGAAATACCTCCACCTGGTGAACTACTGAATCTTTGCATCCATAGCGGGAAGTAGTAAACAGTGTTACGTCAAAAGTCTCCGCTGCAGTGTGGCTGAAGTTATGAAATACACGGGAATGTTCCGGTGCTTCGATACTGGAAGTCCCATTGCCGTATACCCAGCGATAAGGCTCGCTTGCCGAAGCACCCTGGGATTGATTGATAAAAAGCGGTTCCAGCGGATGGCAACCTTCGCTGCCTTCTATACTGAACTCCGCTGAGATATCAGGAAAAACCACCAGCTGGCTGGCTGTTGTCTGTTGGCAGCCAAATTCATTTTCCACGAGCAACGACACCTGAAGGGTATCCGCCCATTCGCCACTGTTGTCAAAAATCCGCATAAATCCTTCAGATGCATCCGAGCTGAAATTTCCTGCCTGCCAGAAGAAGGTCTCGTTACCGGTGCCCTGACTCTGGTTCACCACCGATACCTCCAATGGAGAACAACCCTCTTCAACCGAAGAGGTAAAATCAGCTACCGGCACCGGGAAAACCGTAATAAGGGTATCGGCCTGGGCTTCGCATCCAAAAGGAGACAAAACATCCAGTGAAACGGTAAATTCTTTGGGGGTATTCCACGAATTGTTGAAGAAGGTATGAACAGTTTCGTTGGCATCCGACACATTGCCATCGCCAAAGCTCCAGAGAAGCTCATATTCACCGGTGCTGATGTTGGAAAAACCTACCTCCAGCGGATGGCACCCACTTTCGGTTACAGTGGTAAAACGTGCTTCCGCTTGAGGATAAACAGTCACTTTCCGCTGGAAAGAGTCCTGACACCCCCAGGTATTGGTTACGGTGAGATGGGGGAAGAAATCTGTTTCCACTCCGCCGGGTTCAACAAAAAATGTATGTTCGGTGCTTCCGCCGGTATCTTCAGTTGAGCCATCTCCCATCTCCCAGGAATAGCTCAGTGATGAACCCAGAGACAAATCTTCCAGCGAAACTTCCAGGGGAGCACAGCCGGTAATAAGATCCGGTGCAAAATCAGCTTTGGGAACCGGGTAAACCGTGAGGGTTTCCTCCCAGTCGTCCTTACAGCCGTAAACAGATTCAACCTCAAGACCTACTACGAAATTTACCGGGTTGTTATGGCCGAAATTGCGGAAAATCCGCGTGTGCTGATCGCCACCGTCATCGGAAGTACCGTTGCCGTAATCCCAGCTGTACATCAATTCCTTCCCTTCCGACAGGTTGGAAAAGTTGACTTCCAGCGGATCGCAGCCAGAAAGTTCATCCACGGTGAATTCAGCTTTCACATTGGGGTATACGGTCAGATATTGTTCAAAGCTTTCATAACAACCATACTCGTTGGTGAGCAGCAAACTGATTTCCAGTGTTTCCATCAGTTCTCCATCGTTCTCAAACAAAAGCATGGGCAATTCATCCTCTTCCGAAGTATCGTCACCCAGTTGCCAGAAAAAGCTTTCATTTCCGGTACCTGCGCTGTTGTCAAAAACTTCAATTTCCATGGGAGAGCAGCCTTCTGTCTCCGACAGCGTGAATGAGGGTTCAGGAAGGGGAAAAACCGTAATTGTCTCTTGTTTTTCAGCATCACAGCCATGTACAGAAACTGTGTGTAACTGCACGTTGTATGTTTTTACCTCATCATAGGTATGATTGAAAAAGACATTCGAAGGATTCTGATCGTTGCTGAGATTGCCATCATCAAATGTCCATTGAAACTGAGAGGCTCCCAGGCTTTCATTGTCAAACTGCACTTCCAGCGGATGGCATCCCTCTTCCTGAAAAGTAAAATCAGCAATTACCTCAGGATACACCGTAATATTTTTTGCTACAGAGTCCCGGCAGCCAAATTCATTGGTCACCACCAGGCTGCTGGCAAACTGCCCTACCCCTGCGTCCCAGGGTTGTACATATTCAAAAGAGGTATCACCACTCTCCTGCCCGGACTCATCATTTTTAAAATACCATTGATACTGCAGGTTGCTTCCCGAGGAAAAATCTGTAAAATCCACTTCCAGGGGAGAGCAACCCGTATGGTTATCGGCGGCATAGCTGGCTTTGGGCCTGGGATTTACGGTAATCTGCTCTGTTATCTCGTGCTTGCAGCCATAAAGGGACGTCGCCTGCAGTTTCACGGTGTAGGTTTTTGTCTCTGTATGGGAAAGATTCCTGAACACCCGGCTGTGAAAAGTTTCCGTCACTTCCGATGTACCATTGCCGTAATCCCAAAAATAAGGCTGTGAAGAAGAGGCCCCGATGGATTTATTGCTAAAAGTTACTTCCAGTGGATCGCAACCTTCGTGGATATCCACATCGAAAGCAGAAGTTATCCCGGGGTAAACCAGGACATTGCGTTCAGTGATGTCTTCACAACCAAATTCATTGGTAACCTTCAGGGAAACCGATTGGCTGAGCGCCGTGTCTGTATTGTTCTGAAAGGTAAATTCAACGTCTCCCGGCTCTAAGGACTCAGGATCTGCAACTCCAAACTTCCATTCATAAGCCTCACTGCCACTGACAATGCTGTTATCCACCATATCCAGGGTCAGGGGAGCACACCCCTGTGTCAGGGGGATGTCAAAATCAGCCCTGGGTTTGGGATGTACTACGAAGGTATAAAGGGTATCGTGCCGGCAGCCAAAAGCAGATTCGGCAAACAGACGCGCCTCTACTTCCAGGGGTTCGGTATAACTTGTATTGACAAACGTTTTGGATACATTCTCAGATGTATAGCTGGTACCATCGCTGAATTCCCAGCGTAAGGATTCAGCATTGAGTGCATTGTGGTTAAAGGTAACCTCCAGGGGATGACAACCACTCTCCACGGGGACAATTTCTGCTTTCACACGAGGATATACCGTTACCTCCATTGACTTTGCATCTGTGCAACCGCGGTGGTTCTCCACACGCTGGGTGAGGGTGTACGTTACGGGCACATCTGCAGTGTTGTTGAAAGTATGAGAAAACTGAGAGGCACTTTCACTGAATGCAATTTCTATGGCATTATGATTATTGGTAATTTTCCAGTCTACACTGGTGGCTCCGATACTGTTGTTCTGAATCTGCAAAACAGCATCACCATGCGGGCTGCAAAGTTCTGAGTCGTCAATACTGAAACCGGATTTCAACCGGGGAGCTACCGTTATGGGAACGATCTTCTCCTCCACACAGCCATATTGCGAGGTGGTAGTAAGCTTCACATTATACACCTGATCATTTTCGGTATCATGGTTATCGAACCGAATGCCAGAGGGAGTCTCCAGCGAAGAGCTGCCGGCCCCGTCAAAATCCCAGTGGTATTCAGCCGCTCCGGCAGAAAGGTTGGCAAAATCGACAAATCCGGGTTCGCAAACTACCGTTTCCGAGGGTTCAAATTCAGCGGTGAGAAGCGGATACACGGTTACATTGCGTTCCAGTTCATCAAAACAGCCGTATTCATTTTCCACATAAAGACGGATAGTATGTTCAGTATCCTGGGTTTCGTTCACCAGCCAGTGGGTAAACTGCGGTTCGTTGATCAGGGTATCTGTCTCGCTGAGAAAGTCCCAGTAACTGTTACCTGCACCCTCGGTCGTATTGGTGATGGTAATGGGGTAAGGATTGCAATGAGTAGGAGGATCAAATTCAAAACCGGCATGGATGGCAGGTCTGACTTCTATCATAACTGAATCTAATGACTCACAGGCACCGTCGGTTCCAAATTCGGAACTACCTTGCAGATAAACTGTGCGTGTAATGGGTTCTGATGTGTTGTTATGAAAAGTATGAACCGGCGATTCCTGCGTAGCGGTATTGCCATCCCCAAAATTCCACAAAAACTGCTGTACATTGAGGGTTTCCTTATGGGTGAATTCCAGCTCAAACGGAGCACATACTGAAATGACTCCCTGGTCATCGGGCACATGCCCATCCACTTCAATGCGTGTTCGTACCTCGGGCAATACAGTAATTTCTGTGGCAACTGTATCGCTGCAATAAGCCAGGAAACCGGCCAGTTGCAAATCATAGGTCACAGGTTCGGAACCCGTATTCTGGTAGGTATGGGTAAAACTGGCATTATCCGTGTAAGATTCCTGCCCGTCACCAAAATCCCATACATAATCAAATACATTTTGTGTCTCATTGGTTATCTGCACGTCAAAAGGAGCGCACCCTATGGATTCATCCACGGTAAAAAGTGCATTGACCGGTGGCATAAGGTAAATGGCCACCTGCGCTTCAGCTGTCACCTGGCAGGCTCCGGTAATCACAACATTGTAAACTATTGACTCTTCGGGGCTGGTAACGGGATTCTGGCTATGCGGATCATCCAGGTAGTCAGGCGGATACCAGTAATGGCTCACCCCATCGGTAGAGACCAGTTGCTGCGATTCTCCATGACAGAAAAAGATACCATCAGTTCCCTCGCCGATATTGCCAATTCCTGCATTGGCTTCCACCTCGTTAAAATTAGAAAAATAGCCGTACATAGTACCGGAACTGGGACCGCCATTGATGATACCAAGGTGGAAAACATCTTTGGTGTTTCGCAGCACGCTGGGATCGCCCACAGGAACTACACCTACGGGAAGTTCAATTTCTGCTGCCAGCCAACTACTGGTGCCCGGTACAGGATGAAAAATATTGGATGGGATAACTGTATTGACTGGCCCGTCATTGAGGATAAAGCCATCCTCGGCTCCGGCCCTCACCAGGATATTAAGAAAGAACCGTTCGTTCCCTCCTCCTTTTGAACGCGTAAACGCAACCCTGAATGAACCTGTGCATACGTTGATGGGGGGCAATACGGCACCTCCCACTTCGCACCCAAACCCGGCTACATGATAGACATACACCGGTTTTTCATCCGGACTTTTGATGTGGTATCTTTTTATCGCCTCAGTCATCTGATGGCGGTACATTTCTCCCTCATCAAGCGTAGTAACCGCATTGTTATTGATAATAATCTCGGTGTCATTCTGGGTAGCTACCACATAGAAAAATTCAGGCTCAGTCAAACGACCCTTCATGGCAATATACTCCGTACCAATGATGGAAACCGGAATTAACTGGTCACCAATGAGATCTTTGCAACCTCCGTTGGATTCAACCGAGTCGTCACTGGTAGTTACCACTACAGGATGAGTGGATTGCACCCTTGTCCCTGCCAGTCGGTTACCGGCATTTTGACCGACTCCCGTGTATTTGTCAGGGGCAATACCTACTGCCTCCCCTCTCTGAAGGGTAACATCAAACGGTACCCCGGCCGGACGACCCGGAAAAACCGGATTGGTGGGATTTACCGTTACAACAGTATTATCCTCGGTAGCCACAATATAAATGGCTGAATAGGGTTTGGGATTATAATTTCCATTTTTCTTACGGTTCTGAAAGGGCACAAAGAAATCAGTACCCAGGGCATTCTTCCCTTTGAGCGAGAAAATATCCGGGTTATTTCTGGTACCAACTTCAAAATAGGCGGTCATATCATGCTGGGAGGTGATGCGAATACCCCGGTCATACAGGGTATTGGGATTCACTCCGTCCCAGGGATCTTCAATCCACAACTCCTGAATGATATCGGTTACATCGATGGTAAGAGCTTCATAGGGTGCAAAATTGTTCACTTCTATAGGTACAAAGTCATTGTTGGCGGGCATATCAATCACAAAACTGTTTTCACGATCCATATTGGCAAAACGAAAATAAAACGCTTTATCTCCCCAGCCGTGTCCTGTTGTCACCACTGGTATGCCAAACCAGAATTCCGTATCCACCTGTGCCATAGCTCCCATAGAAGAGAAACTCAGTAACAGCAGCAAAATGATATGTTTTCTTCGCATAACCTGAATGTATTATAAATTCAATTATCTGATAAGTGTAACATCGCCGGCCTTTTCAATTACCTCACCGGTAGTGCAGCGGGCTCTTACCCTCCAGACATAAACCCCGGCCTGGACGAGGGTTCCCCGCACATAGCCGTCCCAGCCAATGGCAGGATCGGTACTGCGGTAAATCAACTCACCCCAACGGGTAAAAATTTCAAGCTCATAATTATCAATTCCCTCATACAAAGGATGAAAAACTTCATTGGTAAGATCCGACGGGTTGTAAACACCCCCTGAAGGGCCTGCCGTGGAGGGCTTGAAGGCATTGGGGAACAATACCTGACACGATTCATCGGCACGCACTCCATTGTCCATCACCTTGGTATCCACGCATTGCGGATCGGTATCAGTGTATACGGTAAGGGTAATATCATACAACCCCGGCAATTCATAATAATGCACCGGTTCAAATTCTGTCGAAGTGTTTCCATCGCCAAACTCCCAGAAGTAAAAAGCACCTGCCTCTGAGCGGTTGATCAGCTCCAGGGGTTCATGGGGGATGAGCACCAGATTGTCTTTCAGCAGAAAATCTGCCGTGGGATTCTCAAACACATCCACCTGCACCACCAGGGTATCGGCGCCTCCGTCTCCGGTGGCCACCAACGTAACATCATAAATACCGTGTTCCTGCCAGGTGTGTACCGGATGTTCTTCAAAAGAAACCGTACCATCACCAAAATCCCATTTGTAACCCCGGGCATACAAGGACTGGTTTTCAAAAGCCACCTCCAGGGGTTCACATCCATGCAAAACACCATCCAGGCGGGCTTCGGGCACAGGCGAGGTTATGGTAACCATCCGGCTGAACTCACTGAAACAATAATCATTGGATGCATTCAATACAACCTGGTAGGTTTTGGTACCCAAATCTGCTTCATCCCATACGTAACTGTAGGTAAATACATCTTCCCGGCTATGAGATACTCCGCCATCACCAAAGCGCCACTCATAGTCAAACTCTCCCGGGTTGGTATGATTGGTGAAAGTAAAGGTGGTATTGGGATAGGGTTGTTCGAACGGTGTCACACCAAAACGGGCTTCCGGGGTGGGGTACACATGTACTTGTCTTACAAGACTGTCTTTGCAGCCATAAACCGAAGCGGCATTCAACTGCACATCATAGGTTACAGGATCAGGAGTTGTATTTTTAAATGCATGCAACGGGTGCGTCACTACAGAAGATGAGCCGTCGCCAAAATCCCAGGCATAATAGCCGGCCAGCAACGATTGATTTTCAAAGCGCACATCAAAGGGCGAGCAATTGGACCAGATATCATCAGCAGTCACAAAATCAGCGGTCACTTCCGGGAAAGCAGTAAGGGTTTTGCCGGTAGTATTGCTACAGCCAAAATCATTGACCGCTTCCATTACAAAGTTAAAATTCTGCGGTTCTTCTCCGGTATTGTGCCAGGTATGAACAGGCGCCTCATCCCCTGAAGTCTGGGCCGTGGTTTCATCCCCGAAGTTCCAGTTAAATGTATTGCCTCCCACCGACAGGTTGGTG
>JAABSE010000098.1 GCA_011390575.1 Sphingobacteriia bacterium | reverse complement strand
AGGTAAAGGCAGGGTTATTGCAAAGGCTGTCGGGCCGGGCAAAAGTATAATAATTGATACCATCGGCCTCGATAACGATGTCGGATTCAACATGATACTGGTTGCTCTTATAGAGAAATACGAGGTTGTAAGTGCCGGGCGAAAGTCCAAAAACCAAATTGGATGGCCAGGGATACAATCTGAAAAAATTGAGATTGTTCTGGCTGATCACCAGTAGGTTTTCGGGTTCCGGTAAAAGGGTATCTGCTTTTATGTCCACCTGCAGTGTGCCTGTTCCGGGCTTGGAAGTGGAAGCATTTACGCGATACAACGCCTTTCGCCTGACATCCAAATCCCTTTGATGCTTTAATGTTAGCATCATGTTACGGGTGATTACCTCGTCGGTAAACGAGCCCTTTGCTGGCAAAACCGGAAACCTGTCCGGCACCAGCCTTTGATGGTTAAAACTTCTCATTTTCAGCAAAGAAGGTCCAAACTCATACTCAAACCGGGGCTCATGCCCAAATTGCAATGCATGCCCACTTTCCGACTGAAACATTACTTCTCCTGCAATGGGCCCGGTGGTTAATCGTCCAAAATGCCCGTACTGAGATGAAGGACTCAGCCAGAAGATATTATCCCCGTTTTCAATGTAAGAAAAAGCACCCCGGGGTTGTCTGTAGGGAAAAACATAATTACCCAACATATACTTCTCCGAAGGTTTAAGTTTGGCTTTGGCTTTAAGGACCCGCCCTTCACGCGCCACGGTCCATTTATCAAGGCTCAGGATCAATTTTTTCCCCTCCGGAAAGTAAATACTGTCGAGGACGATCTCCTGGTCCCTTGTTCTGATTTTGATATTGTGAAATCCGGGCGATATCCTGAAAGACCAGGGCTGCTCCAGTGTAACCCAACTGAATGAAACCGGCCTGCTGTCAACATAAACTACATGGATGGGAACAAACTCTCCATTATCCATCACAAAAGGAGCGAACTGGGTTATGCTGTCCTTTGCATCATATGTGTAACGATAAATAGGTTCAGGGTAACGAAAGCGATAGTATTCAATAGAATCGAGTCCGTCCAACTGCCGCCATAAGTTGTAATCCAGCTCACCTCTTCTATGGGTATCAGAGCCGCTAACACTGAAACTGTTGACAAATCGCTGGTTCTTGCGTTGCTTGCCCAGGTAGGGGATTTCAGGTGAAGTGTATTTGAATTTACTGGTGAGCGAGTGGGCCGTGAGGTCAACTCCTTCAACGGGATTACCATCGATATCAGTTACGGTAATTTCTATTTCTGTTTTTTGCCCCGGGTAAATGATGGGAGGCTGATCTGCTTCGATTGTTAATGACTTATCCATCAGCGGGATGCGATAGGTTTGATTGACCATTTCACCGGCCCACAGGTAGTTAAGTGTGACAAAATAGTTCTGACGGCTCCTGGTCTGTATTTCTTTGTCAAGGGAAGTATCATATCCGCTTTCTCGCAACCGGTTTCGGCGATACACCTGGTAACTGAAGGGGATGTCACGCGAATTCTGAACCTTTAGTTTTATTGAAGTGCCCGTTCGTTGGGACGCAAGGGTTATACCTGATTCGTAATCCCTCATGACAACAGATTGTGTAAATCCTTCGGATTCAAGGCTATACCTGGCCACATAGGGTGATATTTCAATGCGTATTGGACTGGTTTCTTTGGACATAAACACCTCATTCCCAAAGCCATCATATCCAAGGATGCGAACCTGCCGTGGCAATGGTTCTCCGTTTTCCAGGTATTGAATCAACAAAGAATCGGTTTCAGCAATAATATCAAACTCCTGGTTTCGGTGGTAAAAAGTATGTCTCGTAGTTTGGGTAAAAGTTTCATTGCTTGCGGTAAGCAGTCTCACCTCAACTTCATATTGCAGGTTTGCAGCAGGAAAAACCGAATCGGGAATCAGAATCTGAGTTTCAAGGTTGTATTCCAGGGATAACTCTTCATAATGCAATACATCCGGAATAAAGGTATTCTCCCCGAAAAACTTTTCGGCACTAATGGTTTTCACCCTTACTTCCAGTCGCCCATCCATGATCTGCAGGTCATTCTCATCAGCACCACGGGCGTAGACATAAAACGGGGTATAGCGGTAATGATTTTTTTGGGGACTTCGAAGGGTTAGCGTTACGCCTGAAAGTTCGTAATCTTCATAAAAAAATCTTCGCGAGACATAGGTATAGTATTGTTTTTTCTCTAAAAGGATATTGTATTCACGGTCAAGGGTTAGGGGTAATGAATCCTTCAGGTGAAATGCAAAATTGTAACTACCCGGATGAACAGGTGTAATCTCTCCTAACCTGAGTCTCCGGTTATCAGCCCTCAATATTACACTGATGTTCTCCCGGATGGGTTTCCCTCTTTTATTTACAATAAAGGCTTTGAACTTCACTGTGTCGCCGGGTAAATATTTAGGTTTGTTGAAAACCATGTAGCCACTGTGATCCTGGCCAAACTTCCATGATTTATCCTGACAATAATAATCATCAAAAATGCATCCAACCCTTCTGCCCATATTGGTAAAAAAAGATTTCGTCTGGGAAATGGTTCCCATGGGCCATCTTCTTCTGATGGAGCGGTATCCGTCGACGGGTAGTCCGATAACAAAACGGACCGGCATCCAGACATAAACCAAAGGGGTTTCATACACCAGCTCTTTGCCCATCCTGACCAGCGCAGGATTGTTTCTGGATCTATCCAGATGGTAATAGACAGTTTGCCCCTGCCAGGTTACAGCAATCACACCTTTTTTGTTGGATCGTTTCTGACGGTATGCCTGTATGTCATCATTCCAGCGAAGCCTGGTGAAACCAACTCTGACCATTGCATCAGAAATTATTTCTCCATCGTGGTTGTAAATCCTCACTGCAAGGTCTTTTTTGTTGTCGAGCAGCATTACTTCAAAATCCTGTACAGAGGTAATGAAAAACTTCTGATTGTTTTTCTCTGCATGAGATTTTATGTAATGTCCCGGAGGCAATTGCCGTTGGTAGGTGGAATCAGTAGGAAAAGAATCGACAGGTGTGTGGAGAAACCTGTACATATCTCTGATAGATTCCTTTCGCAGTATTTCACGAGCTTCATCAGCGCTGATACTGTAAATGTAAGTTAGATAACTGGTGGTTCTGCTTTCCGTCAGATTTTGAGCGGTTAAATGGCCGGCTGCCATTAGCGAAATCAGCAGAAATAGGGTCGGAGATAAAAACAGATGGTTCTTCATGGCAATTTTTTACAGGAGGATGCAAAAAAAATTAAGATTCCATAAAAATACATGATTTTTTTATTCCGGCAGGATATATTCTTATTTATGACATAGTGGCGGGGTCACTTGAAGTGGCCCCGTCACAAAAAGATCCCCTGCTAAGCGGAAATTGTATTTCCGCTTTCTGCTATCATTGTTACACAGAAAATTGAATTGCAAATTCAAACTTTTACCAACGAAATATTCATTCAAAAACTCTAAAAACCTTATTCAAAATCTCCATTAACCTTAGTAGAAAAATGGGCGATACCATTTTACGAAACCTTATTACCTTATTATATTAGAATACAATATGAGTTGAATTGCAAATTCAACGATGTCCCAAGCGGCATTGCAAATGCCGCTCAGCGGGGATCGTCTGACCACAGCGCTAATTATAGTGGCGGGGTCACTTGAAGTGGCCCCGTCACGAAAAAAGGTCCTTGCTGAGCGGAAATTGTATTTCTGCTTTTGCACAAAAAAAAGCCCTTCTCACCTTATAAAGGCAAAAAGGGCCAATGAAATAAACAATCAGTCAGATAGTTCTTTTTTTCTTAGAGTGATCCCATGATAAGGAATGTTGCGGCAAAAGCAACAATCGCATAGAGCTCAGGAAATACAGCAAGAATCAGGGTGCTACCAAATACGTTGTACCCGGAGCCGATGGCTGCGATACCGTTGGCACAAACCTGTCCCTGGCGGATAGCTGAAAGCAGACCTACAAAGCCCAGTGCCAGTCCGGCACCAAATATAGCCGCTGCAGTAGTCCAGGTAATATCAGGAACAAGAAATCCTGAAAGGATAAAGTAACCCATAAATCCGTAAAGTCCCTGGGTTCCGGGAAGTGCTGATAATACGAGGTAGTTACCGAAAGCTTCGTCATTTTTCTTCATGGCTCCAACAGAGGCATTACCCCCCATAGATACTCCAAAAGCACTGCCGATGCCGGCCAATCCTATCATCAATCCGATTCCGATGTAAGCTAAAACAATAGGTTCCATAATAATTGTAGTTTGAATTTAGTAAAACGTTAGGTTAATTTTTTAAATGGATTGTATTTTTTTCCACCACCGGAAAAACCGGCATTCTTATAAAATTCTACGAATGTAAGACGCATGGGGTGTACAAAAGCCCCCAGCCCCGACATAAACAGGTTGATACTGTGTCCGATAACCAGGATGATTACCATGATAAGGATGCTCAGTACCGGGATGTTGCCACTCATGGATACCGCCAGGCTGTTGAATACAAAACCTAGGATGGCACTGGAAATACCCAGGGCAAACAAGCGGATGTAAGACAACAGGTCGCCCAGGATACCGGTAATCATGTTGTAGCTGTCCCAGAGCCCCACTCCTACATTCATGAATATGTTGCGGGTAAGGTTGTTGAGCAGCAGAATCATTGTACCACTTACCCCCAGCAATATATACCATACAGGGGTAAGACTGCTGCTTTCTACGGCAGTAAATTCACCAATGGAATAAACCGAAATAGAACCTACCAGGAGTATAAACCATCCCATGGTGCCTATGGCCAGCTTCCAGCCAAACTGCCGGGTCTCATTGATGATTTTCAGTGCCATCCCAAAAAGGATCTGTACGGCACCCAACCCAATAGACAGGTAAAACAATACATTGTTGATATCGGTCCCTTGTCCGCTGAGCCATTCATTCATATTGGCATAAATGGGAATAGAGGTCTCATACAAAGGAATTCCGAAAAATGTACCTCCTACTATACCAAAGAAAATGGTAGAAAGCCCGAGGTAAAATACCAGACCCATTACCTGCCTGAGTTCTTTGGCTACCTTTTTCTTCAGTACCAGAGCAGCAATGGCCATCAGGATACCGTAACCGGCATCCCCGAGACAGAATCCAAAGAAAAGGGTATAAAAGGGAGCAAAGAAAGGGGTAAGATCCATCTCTCCATATTTGGGCAGCGAATAGAGTTCTCCCAGCATTTCAAATTTCTGTGAGTAGCTTTTGTTACTAAGCGCAACAGGAACTTTGTCCTCTTTGGTTGCATTCTGCTCAGTGAAAAGATAATTATGCTGTTCGAGATAAATATCGAGATCCGCTTTGAGCTTCTGGGGAACCCATCCTTCCAGCAGCATCACTTTTTCTTCTGCTTCGGGCCGGGTATGCATAATGGTGCTGTCAAACTCTACCGATTCTACCATTTGCCTGTAATAACGGTCAATGGCCATCATACTTTCGGTAGCATGTTTGTCGAACAAGGCATTGAGCAACTCAATGGCTTTCTCCGTTTCCTCTTTTTCAGCAATAATTTCTGAGAGAGGTCTTTCGGGTGGACGCATCTCCTCTGCCGGAATTTCCTCAGTGAGGTAGCCCTTTTCTACCATTACAAAATAAACCTGACCGGCGTGGTGCGAAATGACTTCAATGGGGTATTCATACTTCCATTTCTCTTCAAAACGCTTGGCCGCGATAGAATAGTAGCGCAACTTAATACGATTCTCCTCAAGTTTTTCAAGGGTATTTCGTGAGAAATCGCCCCAGGCTGCTACCAGAGACATCTCTTTTTTCAAGGCAGTGAGATGTTGTTGTTTCACTTCCATTTCGGCCATGGCATTTTTTACAATGTCAAAGGCTTCGGAGCCGGAAATGGTGCAATCACCATCGCGTCGTTCCATTTCCCTTTTAGCGAGAAACTTCATGACAGACTCAACATCTTTTATATGCTCATATTTATCCCTGATTTCTGTGGTTACCTCCTTTTCCTTCTCAATCACATGCACAACCCCCAGGCGGCGCAAATCGAGCAGGAATTTTCGGTAATCGCTGTGAAATACCAGGAACGAATATTTGGTCATGGGCTGTATCATACACTTTCCTCCATTTCCTGAATACGGGATTTCACAATTTTTTGTGCAGCTTTAGAAAGGTTTTCTTCATCCTCCATAAATCGTTTGATTTTCCTGATGGCATCCTGAAAACCGGGAATCTGCACCTTTTCGTATAAGTTCACCTTTTGGGTGGTTTTGCGTCGCGCATGGTCGAGCAGGCGCATCTTCTGATTGAACACCTCGCTTTCTATGGCAATCTGTGCAAGTTCCTTGCTGATGGCTACACCATCCAGATACCAGGAAGGCTGGTTGAAAACACTGAACTCTTTCAGAGAAAAGTCGACCCCTTCCAGCACCGGAGTTTTTACCCCGGCGATTTTTTTTATGGAAAGCTCAACATCCTCTACCGAAACCAAATCGTTATCAAACTCACCCCATATTTCTATGGCATGCTGATACTCCTTGAGCTTCTTTTTGAGTTGTTCGTCCAGGGCTTCGGCTTCGGTTTTCGCCTTCTTTACCTCAACCCTCAGGGCAGCTTCCTTGTTTTTCAGGGTGGGCAACGCCTTTTCCCTTACCTTGAGCTGCTTTTCAAGATGCTGTAAAGAAGTTTTATTATATTGAAACTTTATAGCCATACAATTTTCTATTTAAAATTTGAGGCAGATGTGACGCTGTGTTATCAGCAACTAATTTTCAACTATTCACTATTCACAAATCACGAATAACTACCTACTTCTTCCAGTATTTTTCAACAAACTCCTTTTTCAGTCCTACTTCTACCGGAGTGAAATGCTTTCCAAAGAGATCATAGGCTGTCTCCAGCATGGCATCCACTTCAATGTTCACGTCGATGGCCAGGAGTTTTTCAGAATACGCTTTGGCGAAATCCAGTGTACGCTCATCATAGTCAGTAAGGTCGAAACCGTTTTCCAGTTTGGTTTTGGCATTGGCGGCATCAGCATAAAGTCGTACGGCGGCATTCATCACCTGCGGGTGGTCTTCGCGCGTACGTTTACCAATTACCAGCTGCTTCAAACGGGAGAGTGAACGGAAGGGGTCAACAATTACTTTACCAATATCAGAGTCCTTACGCAGGAAGAGCTGACCTTCGGTAATATACCCGGTATTGTCCGGAATAGCATGTGTAATATCACCACTCGACAGGGTAGTTACCGCGATAATGGTAATAGAACCGCCATCAGGAAACTGTACCGCTTTCTCATACAGACGGGCAAGGTCGGAATAAAGTGAACCGGGCATACTGTCTTTGGATGGAATCTGGTCCATACGGTTGGATACAATACTCAGTGCATCGGCATACAGGGTAAGGTCAGTAAGCAATACCAGCACCTTTTGTCCTTTTTCAGATGCATAATATTCTGCTGCTGAAAGGGCCATATCCGGCACGAGCAAACGTTCAACGGGCGGGTTTTCGGTAGTATTGATAAAACCTACAATACGGTCCAGCGCTCCGGCATCGTCAAATACCCTCTTGAAATAGAGATAGTCATCATTGGTAAGACCAATACCCCCCAGTATAATCTTATCAGCCTCAGCACGTAGTGCTACGTTGGCCATAACCTGGTTGTAAGGCTGGTCGGGGTCAGCGAAAAAGGGAATTTTCTGCCCGGTAACCAGTGCATTGTTGAGGTCGATACCGGCTATACCGGTGGCAATAAATTCTGAGGGCTGCTTACGACGTACAGGGTTCACGCTGGGTCCGCCGATTTCTCTTTCTTCTCCCATGATTTCGCCCCCGTCAATGGGTTCTCCATAGGCGTTAAAAAATCTTCCGGCAAGGTCTTCCCCTACCTTCAGGGTGGGTGCCTTTCCGGTAAAAATTACCTCTGCATCGTTGGCGATACCTTCCGTACCGGCAAATACCTGCAGGGTAACAATATCGCCCATGATTTTTACTACCTGCGCCAAACGTCCGTCAACAATGGCCAACTCTTCGTTGCCAATGCCGGAGGCCTGCAAAGATACGGTTGCCTTAGTGAGCTGGAACAATTTGGTATATATGCGCTGAAATGCTTTTGTGTCCTTTTCCATTACGCTACCTTTCTTTCTTGGATTATTACTTCAAGTTCTTTTTCATTCTTTTTGAACTCTTCGCTTTCAAATTCCGAATAGTTCATCTGCTTATACTGGTTGATGAGTTTTTTAAAATAGGGGTTTACCTCTTCGAAAGATTCAAATTTAAAATCTGACTTGAGCACATCAACCACTTTTTCAAGCATATATCTTTGTCTTGTGAAATCAGATCTCTGGTCAATCTTATCAAAAGCATCCTGCTGAGAGATTACAAAGTCTACCACCTCTCCTTTCCAGTAAGTGATATGGTAATCCAGGGGTACACCATCATCACCCAGGATGTTGATTTGCTCATACACCTCCTTGCTACGGAGCAGTGCATCTTTGATGAACCATACATTTTTGGTCCAGTCCTCACCATTCTGTTTGTTGAGATATTCAACAATTTCAGGATATTCCAGGTACTTGGAATAACTTTCAATGGGGTCAATAGCAGGATAACGCTTGCTGTCGGCCCGTTGCTGAGAAAGGGCGTAGAAACAACGGGCTGCTTTTTTGGTCGATTCTGTTACCGGCTCTTTAAGGTTACCCCCGGCAGGAGATACAGTTCCGATAAAGGTAATGGAACCGGTTTCGCCGTTGTTGAGATATACATACCCTGCTCTTGAATAAAAGTTGGAGATGATGGCCGGCAGGTCCATGGGGAAACCGTCGGGACCGGGAAGTTCTTCCATCCGGTTTGACATTTCCCTGAGTGCCTGTGCCCAGCGCGATGTTGAGTCGGCCAGCAGCAGTACTTTCAATCCCATGCTACGGTAATATTCCGAAATGGTCATGGCCGTGTAAACAGAAGCTTCACGGGCAGCCACGGGCATGTTGGATGTGTTGGCAATAATAGTGGTACGTTCCATGAGTTTACGACCGGTGCGGGGGTCATCCAACTCGGGGAACTCGGTAAATATTTCCACTACCTCGTTGGCCCTTTCACCACAGGCAGCAATTACTACCAGGTCAGCTTCAGCCTGCTTGGAAAGTGCGTGCTGCAAAACTGTTTTACCCGAACCGAAAGGTCCGGGGATAAAGCCTGTTCCACCTTCGGCCATAGGGTTGAGGGTATCGAATACCCTGACTCCGGTTTCCAGTACCTTGAAGGGTCTGGGCTTTTCTTTGAAAGCTTTGATGGGCACTTTAACAGGCCATTTTTGTATCATGGTAACCTTGTGCTCTTTGCCGTCTTTATCGGTTAGCACAGCCATGGTATCCTCAATTTTATACTTCCCGGCATCGGTAACGCTTTTCACGGTATATTCTCCCTCAAAAACAAAGGGAACCATGATTTTGTGTCCAATCCAGTTCTCTTTTACTTCACCCAGCCAGTCGCCGGCAGCAACAGTGTCACCCTTTTTGGCAATGGGGGTAAATTCATATTCTTTGTCCGATTCCAGGGGGTCAGTATACTCACCCCTTTTCAGGAATATGCCTGTCATCTTGTCCAGGTCATTTTGCAGTCCGTCAAAGTTTTTGGACAGCAATCCGGGCCCGAGGGTCACCTCAAGCATGTGCCCGGCAAATTCAACTTCCGAACCAACCTTCAAACCACGGGTGCTCTCAAAAACCTGTGTATACACCTTCTGGCCCATAATCTTGATTACCTCAGCCATCAACCGGGTGTTGTCATGCTTGATAAAGCAAATCTCGTTTTGAGCAACCCTATCCTGGGTTTCTACAATTACAAGGTTGGCAATAATTCCGGTTACCTTACCTATTGTGTTCATATATATCTATTTTTCAGTAAATGTTTCGGGTAATTTATAGCTTGATTTGAGTTCCTTGAGCAGCTCCTTGAACATCTTACGGCCATGCTCCTCGTCTATGGCCAGCCATCTTTCTACCATTCCCAGTTTGAGCATAAAAGCCAGAATTTTGTTGATGGTAAAATATTCAAAGAAGGTCGCTTCTTCCAGGTACTCCCAACGGAGCTGATCTACGGCTTTCTCCTTTTCCTGCACATCGTCGCTTTTGGTAATATTGAGCAGATCGTCGAGCCAGGGAATTTCGGCCGTCAAGCCAAAATCACGTGCATGACTCTTGCGAATAGCCTCCGAGGTTTCATCATTGCCTATGATTTGATTCTCGTAAGGGATATCGTACTTGCGACAGGCAATTGCGGTGAGAAGATTGTTCAAATCGCGGTTAAACCTGAACCATTCAGGTAGAAAGTCATCCTTCAGATTCAATGCAAACCGGTAAAACAATGCTGTAAGCTGGTTTTCGGGGCTCATACCCGGTATCACCGGTTCGTCATTTTTATAGGAAAGGATGAATTCTTCCATATAGCCGGGCAAATCGCCGGTGGGCTCTTTAATGTTTTCCTCCAGAAGGGCCTGATCAAAATTACCACGTGGATCAAATTCCTTCTCATTCTTGCTGAGCAGGTTGAGCAGGTTGCTGTTATCGTAGGGATAAAACAAAATCTCTGTCAGCTTATAATCCTTCGGGTGCAGGGCGGTTTCGAGCTCCTGCCTGAATTCCACCTGACCCATAGAAAGTTTATGAATGTCGAGGGTAATGTCCTGCAGTCCTGCTACCAGATAATAATAGTTTCGCTTCACTTGCTGATTATTTTTGTTTTTAAAAAATACCTTCTGAAAGGGATACCGGCATCAGATCCCTTTAGCATCAAATGCCACTCTGGTTGGGCTTAGGGATAAATAAAAAGCCCTTGCTACCGGAGCAAAAGGCATCTATTCTTTTTCTATATCAAAAAGCATTTCGATAAGACGCGGTCTGAGGTAGCCTCTGAAAAGGTTGTCAAAGTCTTCATCGGAGAAGCTGATAAGATAACCACCTTCTTTGGGTCCGATTTTGAAGCCTCCTTTGATCTTATCACTGAAAGAGATTTCTACTCCTTTGCCCAGCATTTCTCCTGTTTTTCCTTTGAAAAAGTTTTCGAAATCCTTTTGCTGTTCTTTGGGTAGCAAAACACTCACGTCTACCCTGTCTTCCCCTTTGGGATTCCAGTTCTTCACAAGGGTTTGAATTACTTCCTGTGTAAAAGCAACATCTTTGAAAGAGGCTTTTACTTCGGGTTCTACCACCTTGGTTTCAATGAGATTAACCACTTTCTGACGGGTATCGGAAATCAACTGGCGGGCTGACAGCTGAAGCTCATTCATGGAGTTGGTCTTCAACTCTTCGGCATCTTTTTCTGCATCTTTCACAATGCCTTCTGCTTGCTTTTTCGCGGCTGCAACCAATTCATCTGCTTCCTTTTGGGCGGTTGAAACTATTTTATCAGCTTCCTCCTTTGCCTTGTTTACCCCTTCCTGGTAAATTTTTTCGGTTAATTCCTGAAGTTTCGTTTGCATATCAATTAAGGTTTATAAAAACACTTGTGTAATTATTGTGAAATATTATTGGTCTCTTTTTCAAAACAAAAAGCAATGCCCAAAGGGATTATTATATACTTTTTCAAAAAACTTGCCCTGAACCAGATGGTTGACACTTTTAAAATCGCTTACGAAAGTATAAAAAAAAATCTCATTCCAAGGCAATCCTTCTGCAGAAATCCTAAAAAAGAAACTGTTAGTTTTTTCTGCGATGCAAAAATAGAAAATTTTCAGGATGTGAATTTGTTAACAACACACAAAAAGGCCCAAACCGGCAAAAAGCATAGCTGAATATTATACAGAGAAGCATCAACCTTCTTTAAAATGCCCAGAAAGTACTTTGTAAAAAATTCTTCATTTCAGGCTTGCAATTTTCGAATCAATTCGGGTTACACTGGTATATGAGTTTGATTCCTGCTTTGGGGCATTCCCCGCAGCTGATTTGTCGTGCATTTTTGATTCTTTGGATGAAGACAACGACAAGAAAAAAATACATCCTCAATTATTCTTGTATTTTACACCGCTTTTCTCATCGATATTTATCACGTGTTTTATCACAATTTTAACAGCAATCACGTTATTTGTAATCTTTCTAAATAAGAACGGGGGAGCGATTTTTTTTCCTGGTTATAAGACACATTACAAACAGTTACTTGTTAACATTCGTTTACACTTCAATATTGACGAGCATTACAGAAGCAATAAATCAACTTAACATGCATGTTGATTTGTATTAATCCTGCATTTTCATCCTTTAACATTCGGTTTTTTACTATGAAAAAATTACGGGTAAATACTTATTTTTTTGTTTCACAATATTTATAATATTTACATCGTAATTTATTTGCTCAACAAGTTGATTTTGCACACAAAATAATTATTGACTGTAACAGCAATTAAATTCCTCCTCCACCAATTATCCGACATATTTAAAAAGGAAAACAAAAGTACCGGCTTTGATCGGTTTACATAAAGGGTAATACAAGCTATTTTTCAATCCCTGATTCTATGAAGAAATCATATGCTGGCGGCATAGTGGGTTTGGTGTGGTGTGCTGTTAAGGTCGAAGGTGAAAGCTGGAAGCTCGAAGCTGGAAGGGATGAGTGACGGAAGACCGAAGACGGAAGACCGAAGACGGAAGACAGAAGACG
>JAABSE010000097.1 GCA_011390575.1 Sphingobacteriia bacterium | reverse complement strand
GGCATGGCAATGGCTTTATGGCGAGTGGTTCCCGCAGAGTGGCTACCAGCCCGACGACAAGCCCTGCTTCGAGATGTATCCTGAAGAACCCAAAGATGGCCGGTTTATCGTGGACATTTGCGTGCCGGTGAAGCCGTTGTAAATTAAGTTACAGATCAGATGCTTAGTCCGGGCGCGATTTTTGGGTCGCACCCGGACTATTTTAATAAAACCAAAAAATCTAACGATGGAAACACCCGAAATCATCCAACTCAACCAGGAAAATATTGCCAACGAACACATCTGCTGTGCCTTTGCCGACAAAAAATGTAGCGGGGGTTACGAAAACAAAAAGCAATGGCTCTCCAGCCAGTTTGAAGATGGATATACCTTCAAAAAATTCGATATCCGGGGCAAGGTATTCATCGAATATGTGCCTGCCGAAAAAGCATGGATGCCCATTATCGCTCCCGGTTACATGCTTATCAACTGTTTCTGGGTCTCGGGACAATACAAAGGCCGGGGTTATGGACAAAAACTCTGGGAAGCCTGTCTTGAAGATGCAAGGGAGATGAACGGTATCGTGGTGCTTTCATCCCTTAAAAAAATGCCTTTCCTGTCCGATAAAAAATTCTTTACACAAAGAGGCTTCAAGGTTTGCGATACAGCCCAACCCTTTTATGAACTGCTTTATCTTCCCCTGAAGAAGGATGCACCTGCTCCGAAATTTCCCGATTTTGCCAGAAACGGAATTTGCGACCAACCCGACGGCATAACCGTATATTGGTCGGATGCCTGCCCTTTTACCGAATATTACACTGCCCAACTGGCCGTGGTGGCCAATGAGCAAGGGTACAAATTCAGAGACATCAAAATCGAAACCCGCGAGCAGGCCCAAAACCATTGCGTACCCTTTACCCTTTACAATATGTTCTACAACGGAAAGTTTCTCACCCAGCAGATTCTGACAGAAAAGAGTTTTGGGAAGATGATGGGGAAATGACTTTTGGGGGAAATCCCCGGAAAGCAACAAGTTTATTAAAATCGTTGTCTTTGGTGATAATGGTAAAACCCATAACTCAAGCAGGCAAGTATATCCTCTTTTTCAAGATAGGGGAAATCTTCTGAAATTTCCTCATAGCTCATACCTGAATCCAGATAGCCCAATACATCAGCAACGGTAATACGTATGCCTCTTACGCAAGGCTTACCTCCAACAGAGCGAAGCTAAAATCCCTGTCAACTCGTTCCTCTAACTGAAGGAGTGAAGTATATCTTCTGCAAAATCTGAATCCCAAAATTTTACCAGACAACAATAGTTTAAAGTAAGCATTCGCAATGCTTGTAGTCTTTTCCGCACCCTTTTCTAAAAGTTTCTTGTTTTTTTTGATGACATAGGGCTCCCCTTTACGATATAGAAATAGACAGACCCTCCAGGTGAGGGGGAGTGAAAATATAATAACTTAAATTTTTTTTGAGATGGAAAATATTTACAAATCGCTGGCAAGCAAGCTGTCTTTTTTACTTGTGTGCATTGTATGGGTGAATGGTGTTCAGGTTTCTGAAGCCCGGCAAAAACCTCTGGAAAGTAACTCATTTGCTATTACCTCAATGAGTTACGACCCCTTACATACGACCGTAAAATATGTTGATGGCTATAAAGTAGTAAGAGGCATCAGACCTCCGGTTGATCTCGATAATGTTCCCAAAGAAGCTTATGAAGAAGGTAAATTGCATGTAAGATTTAAACCCGAAGCAAAAAGCTTTTTGCCCGGGGATAATCGGTTGATGGCATCAGAAAAAGGGTATGTTGAATCGGGTCATCCTAAAATGGATATACTGAGCAAGAACTATGGAATTGATTCCTTTACACCATTATTGTATGGTTTATACGAAAAGTCTCCGGGTTCTGAATTGTATGCTTCACGACATAAAGCCTGGGGCTTTGATTTGTGGTATGAGTTAAAGTTTGACGAAAAATCTGATGTAATTTCCTTTGTGAAGGCTTTAATGGAACTGGACATTGTTGATTTTGCCGAACCGGTTTACAAGACCGGTCTGGTGAAGCCCATTGATGAACCCCGATTTATCAGTGAAGAATTAAAATCAGACAATCGCTGGACTCCCAACGACCCTTTCTATGCCGACAATCAATGGCATTACAATAACACAGGCCAGTTTGGTGGAACTCCGGGGATTGATATAAAACTCCCGGATGCCTGGAATATCCAGAAAGGAAATACCAATATCCTTGTTGCTATTGTGGATAACGGAGTACAATATAACCATCCTGATCTTCAGGAAAATTTGTGGACAGAAATTGGTCCTGAAGGTACTTCTACAACTCCGGGCAATCATGGTACTCATGTGGCTGGTACTGTAGCGGCGGTTACCAATAATAATGTCGGTCTTGCAGGTGTGGCCGGGGGAAGTGGCACCGGAGATGGTGTAAGATTGATGTCCGTGGATCTGTTAGAGGGAAACCATGGCTTATCACATTTGGCATTATATACTTATCAGGCCAATAATGGGGTGGCAATATCACAAAATAGCTGGGGCTTTTTAACTCCGGGTTTTTATAATCAGTCAACCCTGGACGGCATTGATTATTTCAACACCAATGGAGGGGGCACAGCTATGAATGGAGGGATAGTAATTTTTGCCGCGGGCAACGATAATAGCAATGATGCTTGGTATCCTGCTGTTTATCCTGGTGCTGTGGCTGTGGCATCCTATGATTTCAATGGAATAAAAAGCGATTTTTCCAACTATGGCCCGTGGGTAGATGTTTCGGGGCCCGGAACTGATGTGGCCAGTACATTCGCCGAAAGTCAATATGGTTTTCTGTCCGGAACTTCCATGGCCTGCCCACATGTTTCAGGGGTAGGAGCACTTATTCTGTCGCATCTGTTTGGCCAGGTTACCCTAACTCCCATGGAGTTGTATAATCTTATTGTGCAATCCGTTGATGATGTCTATCAGGCTAACCCTGATTTTACGGGTATGCTCGGGGCGGGCGGCCTCAATGCTCATACCGCACTTTTGGCAGCAAACGCCCTGATAGATAATGGTGGAGAACCTAACCAGATAGTCGTTTTTTCGGAAGATTTTGCCGGAAGTTTTCCTGCCGGCTGGCAGAATAATGTAATTGCCCCTGCTGGCTTTCCTGGTTTTGAATGGACTACTACCGGAGGGGATTATGGTGGGCAGCTTAACTCTACCACTGCCGCCAACGGATATCTTATCCTGGATTCTGACGGAAATGGCGCTGAGGGAGTCAATGAAAACGTTGAATTGATTTCGCCTCCTATCAATTTTGCTCAGCACGGTAATCTTACCTCCATTAATTTTTCCCTGGAGCATTATGCCCGCACTTTCGGCAATGCAGATATTGCCATATATATTTCTGCAGACAATTTTGCCACCCAAACACTGCTTTATGAATGGAACAACGCACCTCAGAACAGTTTTAATTCTGAAAACAATCCACTTGTGAGCACCTTTGATATCACCTCCATAGCACAAGGGCAAAACAATATCAAATTAAAGTTTCAATGGCTTGGGCAGTGGGATTACTGGTGGCTGATTGATGATGTTGTGATTACGGCCATGCAGGAAGGAGGCGGAAATGGAGGTGATCTGCAATTGCTTGTGGATCAACCTGTAGAACCTGTCGAAAACAACAAAGGCGCTGTGGTCAGCGCCATTCGATCAGGCATAAATTATGAGGTTGCCGATAATTTTGCCAATATAAATGGTAATGTAGAAAAAATTGTCGTGTATGGTTTGTACGCTATTTTCGAGAACAACCAATGGAATAATGTTGAACCGGGTTCCAACCTGGATTTTCATGTACGGTTTTATGATCCTTCGGCCACTGCTCCCAATTGGAATAATCCGGTAGCGCAATATCTAAACGTACAAACTACATCCATAACACCGGAAACGCCATGGGGCAATGGGTTTAATGTTTGGCGGTTTGAACTTGACATTCCTTCTACCACCATAAGTGACGGATGGGTGTCCGTGCAATCATCAGGAGGAAATGGCTGGTTTGTCTGGCATAACTCCAGTGCGGGTGATTCCTTTTCCAGTCAGATCAATCATAACAATAAGAGTGGTCATGATCTTAAAAGCTATCCCTCATTCATTGGCAAAGGTTCAAGTCAGAAAACTGACCCCCTGGAGCATGATGTAGCCTTACAGATTTGGGGAAGTACTTCCTCTGACCCTGCTTTTAACCTGAGTTTACAGGCAAACCCTGCCAACGGGGGTACAGTCAGCGGAGGAGGTCAATATGAATCCGGACAACAGGTGTATGTTTCGGCAACTGCCAACAGTGGTTTTACTTTTCAAAACTGGACCAATACCTCTGGCAGTGTAGTAAGTACAGCTCCTGGTTTTAACTTTACCATGCCGGCATCCAATACTACCCTTGTAGCCAATTTCAGCCAGGGACAACCCTCTGAGTATACCCTTACCCTTGTGGCTAACCCATCAAACGGAGGTTCTGTTTCAGGCGGGGGAGAATATCAATCGGGCCAGCAGGTTACCATCATTGCCACCCCCAATACCAATTTTGAATTTGTTGCCTGGCGGGAGGGAAATTTTACTGTGAGCACACAACCTACCTATACATTTGATATGCCCGTAGGGGATTTGACGCTTACGGCAGTTTTTCAGCAACAACAAGCACCTGATACATGGCAGCTTACACTAACATCACAGCCCAGTGGTGCAGGAGCTTTGGCTGGTTCGGGTAATTACCCGGCAGGGGAACAAATTCTAGTTTCAGCTGTAGCTCATGAGGGTTACACTTTTGTAAACTGGCGACAAGGCGGAAATATTATGAGCACAGAGCCAGATTTTATATTTAATATGCCATCGTCTGATGTTACACTCACTGCTCATTTTACATCGTCAACTTCACCGCAATATGTACTTACATTAGAAGCATCGCCTGCCAATGGTGGCAGTGTGTCAGGAAGTGGTGAATATGCAGCGGGGACAGAAATACTTATCTCGGCCAATCCTGCGGCAGGATTTAGTTTCCTCAGGTGGTTCAGGGTTGGGGGTGCGATTGTTTCTACTCAGGCCGAATTCATTTATATCATGCCTGAAACTGATGTTACCCTCAGAGCCTTCTTCGAAAATCCTACCCATGTATGGGATGATGCATTGGAAGGTATAAAGATATTCCCCAACCCTGCATCCGAATTTGTGAGAATTGAAAACCCTATCACCATTAACCGGATTGAAGTGTATGATCTTACCGGACGGCTCCTTTTAAGCCATGCTGCTGACACTGATGCGTACAAACTACCGGTTCATGCATTAAAGAGTGGCTCCTATGTTTTAAAAATAACAGATAACCAGGGTGTTACTGTAAGAAAAATTCAAATTTATCATTAATTATTTTAATCATTTCTACAAACAATTCAATATTAATTTTTAAAAATCTAAACTATGAAAAAGAAAAGTTTTATGTTGGCTGCTGTTTTACTGAGTATTGCAACCATTTTTTCAGCTTGTTCGAAAGATGAAGATGTAGATGCAAGAGCAGCCTTTGCAGGTACATGGAGAGCTACAGAAACTTTTGTGCTCGACGGTGTTCCTTTTAGTGATACGTATACTTTTACGATTACCCAATCCTCAGGAAGCGAGCGAAATATTCTTTTAACGGGTTTTGCTGCCGAACCATCAGAAACCATCACTGCATCTGTTGATGGCAATTCTTTCGTTATTCCGCAACAAACCATTATCAGCGCCGGGGAAAGTGTGGGCGTATCAGGTTCAGGGTCTATTAGTGGCAACACAATCACCTATTCGTACAACGCATCTTTCATTGACCTATCGGTCAATGTAAGTGGCTCTGCATCAAAGCTCTGATTTATATTAGTAAGAAAATGAAAATTTAAAAGAAGTTGAGTCCACTTTAGAATACATTGATGTGGACTCAACTTTCCCCAAAAAGTATACTGCACATGCCATGGGTATTCTCTGATATCCGACATCTGAAATATGGTATATATTCAATAAGTATATTTTTCGGAGAATGCATGCAACCTAAAATGTTTGCAAACCAAATTAATGCAATAGTTGAAATTCGTATTAAAAGTAAATGGAAAAACGTCATTAATTTCTATAAACATATTGAATAAATCGCCCAATTGAACAATTTTCGTCCTATCTTTGCTTTTTTATTTGACCTAAATTGTTTCAGTCTTGGCAAACTCAGAAACTAAACATAGTTTACTCTTAAGTGATTCTACCATTGATGATTCGATGCTGCAAAAGATTTATGCAGATAATTATCATAAAACACAGAATTTTATCATCACAAATAGCGGCACCGTGGATGAAGCAAAAGATATTTACCAGGAAGCATTTCTTGTTCTTTGGCAAAAGTTAAGATCAGGTGAGCTTGACTTCCGTGATAGCAATCGTGTGAACGCTTTTCTATACAGGGTGGCACGCAATAAATGGATCGATCACCTTCGATCAAAAGAGTTTAATTCAAAATCCTACCTGGATGAAAGTTCTTATGATACTTTAGAGGCGCCTGATTTTGAAACAGATAAGGAATGGGAAAGCAAAGTGACCAGGGTGGCCGTTTGGATACAAAAACTCAAACCCGATTGCAGAAAACTTCTTACCGGGTTTTATTTCAACCGAATGTCTATGCGTACTCTGGCTCAACAATTTGAAATTGATGAAGCATCTGTGAGAAATAAGAAATACCGATGTATGGAAAGACTGAAACAACTGGCATTTGATAAACTGTAAAGCACTATCCATGGAAAATATGGAAAACAACAACGATTTCCAACAATTTGAAAAAATAGAAAAATTTCTTCTCAATGAGCTGCCCGATCGTGAAAAGCTGGCGTTTGAAGAGGAGTTAAAGCATGACAAATCACTTCGGGAAAGAGTGGAGCAAGTCCGAATCATGATTCAGGCCATTGAAAGGGAGGGTATGCAAGATAAGATCCGTCAGTTTCATGAAAATACAATTGGAACTAAAGGTGCACAAAAACACTTAGGAGGCAAACATGTTTTTACCTTTCACCGCGCAACACCCTATCTGGTTGCCGCTTCGGTACTTATCCTGGTGACTATCGGATTATTCTGGTTCATCTCACCTTCGCCCAACAACAATAAAATCTTCAGCGAATTTTTTGAGCCTGATCCGGGACTCATTACTCCCATGAGCGCAAGATCCGATTATTTGTTTTATGATGGCATGATTGATTATAAACTTAAAGACTACGCAATTGCCATAAGCAAATGGGAAGCTCTGAAAGATACGTTTGCCGGAAGCGACACACTCAATTACTTCCTTGGGGTGGCGCACCTGACACTGGAAAATGATGAACAAGCCATTGAGTACCTGCAAAAGGCATTACAAACACCCGACAATGAATTTATTCACGAAACCAGGTATTATCTGGGATTAGCATTCCTGAAACAAGGCAAAACCAACGAAGCAATAAAGCTGTTTGAAGAGAGTGAGATCGCCGAAAGTAAACTTGTATTGGACAGGTTAAATAACTAAAGATTCCTGGTTTCTGGTACCTCAACGCATATTGCAGATTAACCATCGTCGTACTGCTAAGAATGAAATCCATGAATATAGGCATGTTTTTTTCATTAATTATCTCAATACTGTTGGTAAGCAACTCTGGCAGGGCAGATACCCTACCCACCAGGGAAACTCTGGACAGCCTGGTGAATGCAAAAGCATACCAGCCCGCGCATTACTTTCTGCAAATGCATGTGGATTATCATGTATTTAAAAGCCAACCAGATTCTCTTGCCGCATATATTTCACTTTCGGGAACAATAAATGCCGGATTGTACAATGTATCAAAAGGTATTGAGGAAGCAGAAAAGATCATCCAAATGATGAAAGATAAAGGCGCCTCAGCACATGCGGTGCACGATGCCCTAATTGATTTCATGCATTTTCTGGATGGACATGCTATGGTGCTGAAATCTTATGAGGTAACCCTGGAAGCGGCGGATATAGCACGTTCAACACCTGGTTTCCCATCTCTCGAAACTGGCAATACCCTTTATTTTTTAGGTGCCGGAGCACTGGCACTGGGAAAATTCCAGGACGCCCGGGAGCATTTTGATAAAGCACTTTCATATTATCTCATGGATACCATTGCCGCGGTAAACCGCCTGCCTGACGCTTACAACGCCATGGGTGCCATGATGTGGTCGAAAACAAAACTGGACAGTGCACAGTACTTTTATGATAAATCCATCAGAGCCATCCAGCACACCGACAAAGATTCACTGGAGAAGTATTACCTGTCAGCCATTACATTGTCCAATATGGGTCTTATCCAGCAATCCATGGGTAAAATAACTATCGCCATCCAAACCCTTGAAGAAACACTCCGCCTGTATAGCCGTGTCACCAGCAACAGCAATGACGATGATCTGGTATTCCGTGCTATGAAAAACAGATTGAAAGCACTCACTTCACTGGCCAGCATACATAACGACCTCGGAAACCATCAACTGTCCAACGTTTTTCTCAGATCAGTTTATGAACTGCAAAAAGAAATCTCTCCACCAGGTGATCCTGGCATTTTTCAGGCAATGATCAATCTGGGAGAATCAGAAATGTCGTTAAGAGAATATGAACAGGCCAGGAATTCTTTTCAATGGGCTCTTAATCAGATTGCTGAAACACCCGGTGAGCATATCTACTGGAAAGCCATTGCTACGGTAAATCTGGCACAGGCAGAGAGTGCCCTTGGAAGTGATTCAATAGCGCTTTTGCTATTTGAAGAAAGCAAAATTTTATTTGAAAAATCTATGGACAGTGCTTTCAATCGTCATTATCTGCATCTGATGGGGAAAAAAAGCAATTTTTTATCCAAAATAGGTAAACATGAGCACGCCCTTGAAGAAGCAGAAAAAACCTTGAGTTACCTGGAGCGGAATACCGGAAAGCATAATCGGCTTTATATACAGCACATGCTCAATATTGCCGGAATATACCTGCAAAAGGGGGATATGCAAACAGCCTGGGAAAAGGCCTCCGAAACCATCACCTCAATTGAGCTGCAAACTGAAATAAGTACCACCATTGAAGAACGGATGGAAGTAGAGCGCTATAAACCCCTGGCAATAATGGTAAGAAGCAAAGCATCCTATCAGATGCAACAGAAACCCGATACCATTGTATTGCTCAACCTCCTGGAAGAAATGCAGTATGCTGATTCGCTTTTGGATAACCGCAGGATCATGTTTCCCCAGCAAGAAAACGTAAATGCTCTGATCGACGAAAACAGAGAGTTCTACGAATGGATGCAGTTTATCTCGCTTCAGCTTTACATCATGACAGGAAACAATAAATACCTCAATAGTTTGATTGACCTGAAAGAGCAAAGCATCTACAATGCCATACGGTTGGAATTTTTCAGGCGTAATGATATGACCTTTCACAACATTCCCGATTCTATTCTTCAACTGGAAAACGAATTGCTTGCGCATGCTTCATCTGCGGGCAAAAATGTGTCACAATCCCAAAGCAGCCAGGTTGAAACCCTGATTTATTTCTCGCAATGGCAGGATTACCTTTCAATGGTCAGGTCTTCCTATCCTGATTATTACAACCTGAGGTTCAGACGGATTTCCAATGTTGTTGAAAAGGTTCAAAACAGGATGGAAGCAACTACTTCCATCATCAGGTACATGTTTATTGATAAGGAGTTGCATGCATTCGTTATTACAAGTGAGAAGACCAATCATTTCAATCTTGGGAAATTGAATGCCAGGGACAGCATAGCCGTTCTCAATACATTTCTTCCCGAAAAACGGGAACTTCAAATCCTGGAATCACTTTACCAACAACTATGGAAACCCCTGGAATCACATATCAAAACCCAACATGTGATCGTCATTCCCGATGGACCCTTGTTCAACCTGAGTTTTGCATCTCTTCCCACCTTATCAGCAGATTCTTACCGGGAGTTGTCAAAAAACAGCCTTATTCAAAAACACCATCTATCTTACGATTTTGCTCTTTCATTGCAGATTTCACAGCAATATTCAAAAGAATATTTTCCTGAAAAGTACATCGCTTTTGTTCCCGGATTTTCTAATGAATTAAAAGAACAATACATGATGACGGCCCATGAATCTGAAGATAAAATTTACATGGAACTACTCTATCAACCTTTCATCATTGAAACGGCAAAATATGTGCGTTCAAACTATGGCGGAAAAGTGCTGGCAGGGGAAAATTCTACCAGATCCGGATTTTTGGAGAATGCTGCCGGACATACCATCATGCACATAGGTACGCATGCAGAGATTAATAATATCTCTCCTGCCTTTAGCAGGTTGTTCTTTGCCAAGACCTCGCAGGAGCCGGGAAACCAGCTTTTTGCCTATGAAATATACAATTACCATCTTCCCAACCACCTCACCATACTCACTGCCTGCGATACCGGCAAACCAACTTATCAACCCGGAGAGGGAATGACATCCCTGGCGCATGCCTTTCATTATGCCGGCAGCAGAAGTTTGCTCATGAGCTTATGGAAGATCGATGAGCAATCCAGCAGTTATATCACCCAAAAGTTTTTTGATCACCTGGCCAGCGGACACAACAAAGCGAAGGCACTCTCTTTGGCCAAAGCAGATTACCTGGCAATTGCCAAAGGACGCACCCTTGCTCCGGTGTATTGGGCTGGAATCGTCGTAACCGGCGATAATTCACCGGTTGAAATCACAAAGAAAAGAGGGTATAATTTCCTGATCTGGGGATTGGCCGGACTTTTCATCATTGGGGTAATCATCTGGCCAGGTATCCGAAAATTGATTTATCCTGCTGTTAATAAGAACCTATAGCCCTTTTAAGGGCGGTATTATGGTAGTTAATGGTATCATGCAGGAAATCGGCGCCGCAAAACAATCGTTGTTCAAAGAACGAATTATGTGGCCGGCGCACCGAAAAAATCTTTGATTAAAAACAACATCTTCAAACTGCAATGATTAAATAGTACATTCTCAGTTAGATGCATAATCTGTCATTGGAAGCGAACCGAGAGAACTCGAATCTTTAACCGGACAGCATTGTGTAAATTTCATTGCGCACTCCCCATTAACAACATTTAAGATGCAAATAAACATCAGAATTGATGTAAATTGGTATCTTTGCCCATAATTCTTAGCCTACAATTATGGATAAATACAAAAAAGTACAAGAACTGATAAGCCTTTGGGATGAGTTCGAGTCCAAAACAGGTTGCGAAGATTTCTCAGATTTCGGGCGTTGGTTGCATGGGCACAATCAGAATATCGCTGAACGGGATGATTCCAAAATCGCTGAAATCTCCAATGAAGCAAGCAGTCATCTGGATTTTTATAAGAAAATGCATGATGGGCGGCAGTTTCTGACCTTACTGAGCAGGTCTTCCCGGTTTATTGATTTTTACATCAAAAAGGCATTGGAAGGATTGGCCATAGGATCGCGCCTGGAGTTTCAGTTTCTGGTAAGCATATTTGAAATGCAAAACCCACGCAAAACAGATGTTATCTATTTCAACCTGGTGGAGCTTTCTACCGGTGTTGAAACCCTCAAGCGCATGCAAAGAAACGGACTCGTTTCGGATATGCCTGACCCCGGGGACAAACGTACCAAACGCCTCAAACTGACAGAAAAAGGTAAAAATACGTTATCCCAGGCCATGGAGAAATTCGGGATGCTGGATCAACTGGCACACAGTTTTGGCAAAGACGGCTCATGGAAAGGGTTTATTCCTTCGCTAATCTGGTTTAATGATTTCCATAATGAAATCTATCACAAACACAAGGACAAACCTTTTGATGAATTGATGCGACTGATGTTTCCATAACTAGCCATACTTAGTGCAAAGTCCGGTGGCGACTTTAAGCTCGCCTCCGGACTAAAAAGATGAGCAACCCATTAGCCCGGACGGGAACTTAGAGTCCCGACCGGGCTGGAACAACGATTGACCGGTGGCGACTTTAAGCTCGCCCGACGACTAATACATTAAGGCGGCTACTAAAAGGGAAGCAACTCCTTAGCCCGGACGGGAGCTTGGAGTCCCGACCGGGCTGGAACAGCGATTGACTGGTGGCGACTTTCAGATCGCCCACTGCCGTTTACAAAGTCGTCCGGCGACTTTAAGTTCGCCCGACGACTAACATTAAGGCGGAATCAAGGTCCGGTGGCGACTTTCAGCTCGCCTCCGGACTAATTAACAGAAAAACACTTGTATACAAACAATACCTTTTATAACCAATGGATAAAAAAAACATTCTTATAACCGGTGCCCGTGGAAATATCGGTACCGAAGTTATGCAGGGATTGAAAACGATTCAAAGTACCCATCGCATTTTTGCGGCAGACTATCTGTCTGCGCAATCCGAAATCATAAAAGATACTTTTCCGGATATTGACTACCGTCAGCTGGACTTTGCTCAACCAGAAGGTTTTGACAAAGCCCTGAAAGATATAGATATTGTCTTTTTATTGCGACCCCCACAGCTTGCTGATGTGAAAAAGTACTTTGACCCTTTTCTTGCAGCCATGAAAAAGCAGGGCATTTCGAAAGTGGTTTTTCTATCGGTGCAGGGGGCTGAAAAGCAATCCTTCATACCCCACCACAAGCTGGAGAATTTGATTCTGGAATATGGAATGCAGCATGTTTTCCTGCGCCCATCCTATTTTATGCAGAATATCACCACTACCTTATTTCACGAAATAGAGAAGCATAACCGGATTTTCATTCC
>JAABSE010000096.1 GCA_011390575.1 Sphingobacteriia bacterium | reverse complement strand
TAAATTAAGTCACAGACCATATAAAGAAGCAGAAATGATAAATTGCTTCTGTCTGCTTTCATGATAATTAGTATGCCTAATGAAAACGATTATAGAAACCCAAAGACTTTTAATTGGAGAAGTAGATTTTAATGATGTAGATTGTTTGCTTGAAATATACCAGGATCCTCAGAACCTTAGATTTATCCCCAATGCAAATTTTACCTGGACACGCGAAAAGTTAAAAGGGAAATACGAAAAAATTAATCAGGATTACAAGAACGGATTTGGGATTTATGCAGCTCAGTTGAAGGACAATGGGACCATCATTGGAGAAGCAGGATTATTCAATTCATTTCAGGTTTTAAACCATTTAGAGTCAGGCTATATCCTTGATAAAAAATTCTGGAGAAAAGGATATGGCTTTGAGATTTGCAACGCATTGATAGATTATGGCTTTAACACACTAAACCTGGATAAAATAACGGCACGGATGTATCAACAAAATGTTGCCTCAATCGAACTTTCAGAAAAATGCGGAATGAAACTGGTCCATCAAGAACAAACTGTTGAGGGGATGGATTTTTGTCAATACGAGATTAAAAACAAAAATAAACAGAGATAAATGGTACTACTGCTAATTAATGGATAAGACTATATTTTGATAATAAATCAGATGCCGTTCGTCCGTAGACGTAAGACGGTAAGAGAATCCACTTCGGTCTTCTGTCTTCTGACTATACCAATTGATTCAATACAACTCGTGTTTTTTTCCACTTAAAGTGCCGTAGAACAAATAAATAAAACGCCACAAAGCATTTAAATTATGATTACCCCCAGACCACAACAGGCCTGAAGTCATCAGCCTTTTTTATTGTTCATTCCAATCGCTGTTGACCGATTCCGGGGAAGGGGTTTCTGGCAGGTGTATTTTTCAGCTTCAATTTGCAATCCGTCTATTCCCGGACTTCCCTGTTAAAATCAACCAATATTTGTTTTTTACATCTATATTTGAAGAAAAAATGGAATCTCAACGGGGTTGTGAGACGAACTGCCATTGTCTGCAATTTATAGAACCACAGCACAAAAACATTTTGAAATTGAATCTGGTCAATGTTTGTTTTTCGTAACTTTGAGTTTTTAGACGGCTAAATATGATTGATATAAAAAAACAAATAGAGTATTGGACTAAGGGAGCCGAGGATGATTTAGCGACAGCTGAATTGCTAATTCGAGAAAAGCGAATTTTACATGGTTTGTTTTTCTGTCATTTAGTGATTGAGAAAGCAATAAAAGCCAACGTTGTTAAAACTTCTGGTGAGTTCGCTCCGAGATCGCATAACTTGTTTTATCTGTCAGAAAAAACAGCGTTGGTATTTGATAATGAAACTGAAATTTTTATGGGGATTTTAATGAAGTATCAGTTACAAGGACGATATCCTGATTATAACCCAGTCCTACCAGATATTTTAAAAGTAAATGAATACTTTGAGAAAACTAAAACCTTATTCCAATGGCTAAAAGAGAGATTGTAGAGATATTGAAGAAATACATTTTTGTTTTACGCTCTGAGGGGATAATCATCGATAAAGCATATTTGTATGGCAGCTATTTGTCAAATACAGCCACCGATGAAAGTGACATTGATATTATGATTGTTACGGAAAATGAGGATGACTATTTGACTGGAAAAATTTGGAGTTTGACTAGGAAGGTGAATTCAAAAATTGAGCCTTATCTTGTCGGAAAAGGGAGATTTATTAATAATGAGGATTCTCCTTTGATAGATTTAGTAAAAAGGACAGGGTTGGAAATAGCATAAAAAACTACCAAAGAAGAACTTAATAATTCCACATCAAATTTTAAGAAATCAAGAGCGATTTTCACAAAAGTGTTTGAACCAAATCATCAAATATTTGACGTGATAGATTCTTATACAAAAGAAATTAAATAATTACGCTACCCATTTGGATAAAGAATTGGAATTTCAACAGGAGGTGAGACGAACTGCTATTCCCACAAATACTAAAAGGATAAAATGCTCGTTTGCAAACTACTAAATAACTAAAGACAATGAAAATATTTAAAATATTACTTTTTTCTGTGGTTCTAATGGGGCAAGGTTCTATTGCTTTTGCACAACACTGGGAATTAGATTTGGACGAAGCTAAAAAAATAGCTCAAGAAAATAATAAAATGATTATTCTGGTCTTTTCTGGTTTGGATTGGTGTGGACCGTGCATTAAGCTGGAAAGGGAAATTTGGAATTCGGAGGAGTTTCAAGCCTACGCCAAAGACCATTATGTAATGGTACGTGCCGATTTTCCCAGAAGAAAAGCAAATAAGTTGCCGGCAGAACAAGAAGCTAAAAACGCAGGACTGGCCGAAAAATACAACACAAACGGTTACTTTCCCCTGGTGGTGGTGATGGATAAAAATGCCTCGATGCTTGGAAAAACAGGCTATAAAAAGCTGACTCCTACAGAGTACATTGAACACTTAAACAGCTTTATACCATAAGCTATGCTGAGAGAATCTTTCTTTTTTTTGTTTATTATTAGCGTTTCATTAGTAAATGCACAGCAAACTTTTCACAAAACTACGCTTTTAATGGGCAGCCGCTTTGATATTACCGTAGTGGCTGAAAATAAAGAGGAAGGAAATGCATTTATTGATACGGCTATTGCCGAAATCACTCGTATCGAAAAACTTATTTCCTCCTGGGATTCAGCTTCCCAAACCTCCGAAATCAATCAATATGCGGGTATTCGTGCTGTAAAAGTGGACAAAGAACTATTCGAATTGATTTCTCGTGCCATTGCCATATCCGAAATTACGGATGGGGCTTTTGATATCAGCTATGCTTCGATGGATAGAATATGGAAGTTTGACGGCAGTATGACCACAATGCCATCACCCGAAGAAGTTCAAAAATCTTTAGGAAAAGTGGGTTTTGAAAACATCATCCTGGACACACAAAATCAAACTGTTTTTCTTGCAGAAAAAGGAATGAAAATCAGTTTTGGTGCTATCGGAAAAGGATATGCAGCGGATAAAGCCAAACAGCTCCTGATAGAAAAAGGAGTGACCGCAGGAATCATTAATGCTTCCGGCGATATGAATACCTGGGGCAAGCAAGCCAATGGAAAAGAATGGACCGTGGCCATTACCAACCCTATGAACAAAAACAATGCTTTTGCGATACTTCCTTTAAAACAAGGGGCGGTTGTCACGAGTGGAGATTACGAAAAATTTGTTGAGTTTAATGGCATACGGTATGCTCATATTATCAATCCCAAAACAGGCTATCCTGCAACAGGTATTATAAGTGTAACGGTTTTTGCTCCCAGCGCTGAATTGGCCGATGCGCTCGCTACGGCTGTTTTTGTTTTGGGTAAGGATGTTGGGTTAGACCGTATCAATCAATTGCCCAATGTAGAATGCATTATCATAGACGATAAAGGAACTATTAACAAATCAGAACACATCAAAATCAATGAAGAATAAAGTAATTTTAGCAGCACTTGTGATGCTCAGTTTAGGTTCGTGCACTGTGGTTAAGGAATACGAAAAAGTGAATATCAACGACCCTGATATGGAATTAGTTGATCGAAAGTCGAAAAAATTTGAAACCAATTTCCAGGTTTATCGCGAAGGCGCATCAGGTGCCAACGGCGGAAAATCTGGCGGAGGATGTGGGTGCAATTAATCTTTTAAATTTATGCAAAAATTAGGTATAGTCTTTATTTTCTGTTTTCCGTTTTTTGTTTTTGCTCAGAGCAATACGGATACCACTATAGTTTTCAAGAAACGTGTACTGGAAAGTACCGAGCTTGATATTCTGAGCAGTTTTTATTCTCAAGAGGGTCAAAATGCAGCTGTTACCGGTGGGATTGGCACAGAAGAACTTACTGACCTGGCAACAGACATCAGCATTTCAATTCCTTTAAATGATGATGATGTTTTAAGCATAAATGGTACCGTTTCTGCCTATACTTCGGCATCCTCCAGCAACCTGAATCCGTGGACAAAAGAATATGATGGAGATGATGATGATGATAATGATGATGGTGGAGATTTCAATACAGGTACACCCTGGGCGGCTTCATCCGGCGCTTCAAGACAGGATGTGTGGACTAATTTTAACTTAGGCTATAGCCATTCTTCGGATGATCGAAACACCATTTTATCCGGAAACCTGAGTTATGCCAACGAGTATGACTATAGTTCATTTGGAGGTGGGGTTGGAATAGCTAAATTATTCAACCTGAAGAATACCGAATTAAGCCTGAATGCATCAGTTTTCCTTGACTCATGGCACCCTCAATATCCTACAGAAATAAAAGCCTTTGTTAAAAACAATAGTAATTTGAATGACGGCTTTTTTCAGGGAGCCGATATTTTAGATCAAAACGGTAATATTATAAACATATTAGATCCAAACGCCTGGAAACCGCATAATACCACTCTGATTGAAAATAAAAGTAGAAATACCTATGCGTTATCATTCGGTTTTTCTCAGATACTCAGCAAAACCACCCAAATCTCTGTTTTTTCAGACCCTACCTACCAAACCGGTTGGCTGGCCAACCCAATGCAAAGGGTCTATTTTGCAGATAAGGAGAATTTTTATATTGGGAATGCTGCCAGCATTCCTTTTTATACTGATCCAAAAAACAAAGATGTTTTTCAACTGGCAGATGATATCGAACGCCTTCCCGACACCAGGTTTAAAATCCCCATCGGCGTTCGGCTAAATCAATATGTCAATGAAAATTTAGTATTACGCACCTATTATCGCTATTATTTTGATGACTGGGGTATTCAATCTCATACCTTCAATGCAGAGTTGGCGATTAAGGTAGGAATGAAATTCACTTTCTATCCCAACTATAGATTTTACAACCAAACGGCTGCGAATTATTTTGCGCCTTTCGATGATTTACTATCAACCAGCCAGTTTTACACTTCTGATTTTGACCTGTCTAAGTATAATACCCATCAATTTGGATTGGGAATTAAATACACAGATATTTTTACAACTTCCTATTTTTGGAAGATTGGTCTAAAGGGGCTTTCACTAGATTACAATTATTATGAACGGAACACCGGTTTAAATGCACATATCGTCTCATTGGGTGCAAATTTTATCATTACCATATAAAAGTACTGTTACCAACATTACAGCCTGGAGGGATACCCCGATTACGGGAAACTGCTCAACCCCCGGATACACAAAATAGGAAATTCCTGCTGCCATGAGAATAGTGGCACTGGCAATTACAGGCCATTTACTCCTGAGAAAGGTTGTCACTGTATCAATCTTATTCATGCAAATAGTTTAACCGTACTTAGTTTTACAAAAAAGCCATTGTGAATGTTTACTGTTTAAGAAAATAGTTCATTGTCGGTTATACGCTGTAAGATCGCAATAGATTCATTCTGTCTGTTTCTTGTTGAATAATTCCACTGAAGGAGTATCTGGATAATTAAGCGTATTCTGCCGGTCCGGCTGGTGGACGGTTTGACAGGAAGAGGCTTCTGATTCGCTACCACACATATGCAAAAAACGTTTTTATCAATTAGAATTATAGATATCTTTGCAGGTGCTATAAAGAATGAAAATTTCGCATGCGTGCAAAAACATTCTTTGTCCAAAACTGCTTATATCCTACTAATTAAACAACACTACCGGATTACAATGGAGAAAATTGCTCAAAAGATAGATAAAGATACATTGAAGAAGGAGCTTGATAAAAGCTTGTTTGTCAGGACAACCAATTTTGATACAAACGAAATATACATATTTAACGCTCATCAGTGTCCCGAACTTATGAAGGAGGTGGGCAGGCTCAGGGAAATATCTTTCCGTGATTCCGGAGGGGGTTCAGGTAAATCCATGGATGTCGATGAATATGATTTAATGGACAATCCCTATTGGCAGATTATTGTCTGGAATCCCAGGGAGGATGAAATAGTGGGTGGATACAGGTATTTTAAGCTCAGAGATGCTGTAAAGAAAGCTGATGGGCAGTACAAAATCTTTACCGTAAAAAGGTTTAAGCCCTCTGACAAATTTGTGAAAGAATACATGCCTTATACAATAGAATTGGGTAAGTCTTTTATTCAACCTAAATATCAACCTGCTACAAATCCCCGTAAAGGGGTCTTTTCTCTGGATAATTTATGGGATGGGCTCGGGGCCATAATTGTTGATAACCCGGATGTCAGATATTTTTATGGTAGTGTTTCCCTGTATGTGCATTTCGAGCGTGAAGCAAGAGACCTGTTGCTCCATTTTATGAACAAGTATTTTGCAGACAAGGAAAATCTCATTGATGTTCAGAATCGTCAATCCGATGTTTTTAGCAAGGAGCACCTTGATTCTTTTTTTACCGGTAAAGATTTTAATGAGGATTTTGCCATACTTAATAAAGCCATTCGTGCCAGGGGAGAAAGCATTCCTCCGCTCATAAAAGCTTACATGAGTCTTTCACCTACCATGAAAACTTTGGGGATAGGCCGTAACCAGGATTTAAGTGATAAAGTAGAAGGCATAGGCATTTTGCTGACCATCGAAGATATTTATCCTTCAAAAAAACAACGACATGTGGAGACCTATCTGAATCAAAAAACAGAACAGGCTCTTTAACGATTTTCCTCCAATATTCTTATGGCATCAAAAACAGGTTTTTCTCGCAGGCTTTTTACTTACCTGAAGGATAACTGGCTTACCTGGTTTATTTATATTTCCATAGCAGCCCTGTTTATAACGCTCTACAGAAAAGATTATATTGCCTTTCCCGAAAACATTTCCTATGGCTACCTCTCTTTGTCTGTTTTTTTATTGTTTGCCGGTTTTCTCTTGCAGGCGCTCTCCTACAAGTATGTGCTCAACAGTTATAACTATTCCATAAAAAGCCGTGATTCGGTTATTGCTTTCGGACTTACTGTATTGTCCAGGTATATTCCCGGAAAGTTCTGGGTGCATCTGGGGCGCGGTGAGTATATCAGAAAAAAGTATAATTACCCCTTTGGTGAATTGGTTTACATATCTCTGTATTCTCAATTCCTGGGCATGTGGAATGTGATATTCTTTTGTTCGCTGGGTGTATTTTTTCTTACCATAGATTTGTATATAAAGGTAATAATCATATTGGCCGGCCTTGTATTGTCGGTCATTATCTTTACCCGCTATTTTCACGCGATTTCAGGGAAAATTGTTCGAAAAGCTTTACAGAGGGAAGTAAGTATTCCGACCCTTTCTTTCGGGCAAAACATAAAGGTTATGCCGGTATTTTTTATCTTCTGGCTGTTGTATGCCTTTGCCTTTTACTTTTTGGCCATGAGTATGGGAGTGTTCCTGGACCCATTGGGTATTATTTACTTTCCTTTGTCAACTGTTCTGGGTATTGCAGCGGTTTTTGCACCGGGAGGGTTGGGGTTGCGGGAGGCTTCTCTGGTAGGCCTGCTCACCCTGGGAGGTGTTGCTACGGTGGCAGCCACCACTCTGGCTGCACTGAGCAGAATATGGTTTCTGGCCGGTGAATTGTTTACCCTGGTACTGGCTCTGGTGCTGAAGGCCGCTGAAAGATGGAGCAGCAGGAGGTTGTAGTCAGATGTAATTACTCAGCCTGATTTGCCCGGGAAAGGTTCTCTGGATTTTCCTGTTAAAAACAATAAACTTTTGTTTTATCACAGTATATTTGAAGAATAGTTGGCTTTTCATGAAGGTGAAACCTGATTCTATTCATCAAATGTTAAAATGCGTATGTACAAACTATTTATAACTCAGCTGCTTCTTCTTTCCTTTTTCACAGGTTTCGCACAATTGCTGCAAGACGACTTTGAAGGCAATTCAACCATCAATGCCTGGTATACTGATGACTGTTTGATGGACATCACTTTCGCAAATCCCTTTATCGATGAGCTCAATCCGTCTGCTACTGTTCTGAAATATGAAGATACGGGCGGGCTTTATGCCAACATCGGATTTGATTCTCCTTCCATGATCAATATTTCAGATGATACTCCTTTCAGTTTAAAAATTTATGTGCCATCTGACGGAATTACCGGAAACCAACCCAATCAGATTTCGCTGAAACTTCAGAATGCAAACCTGGGTCAGCCATGGTCTACCCAAAGTGAAATTATTAAGCCCATAAGTCTGGATGAATGGCAGGAAGTTACTTTCGACTTTGTAAATGATTCCTATGTTAATTTAGACCCCAATTCACCGGCACCCGACCAAAGAACGGATTTTAACCGGGTCGTGCTACAGGTGAATGGCGAAAATAATACGGATCAGGTCATAGCCTATATTGATGATTTTTATTTTGAAGGAGAAGAAGAGGAGGAACCGGATGATCCTGTGTACGATGAATTGGCATGGGCTGATGAGTTTGATGAAGATGGTGCCCTGGATGCTTCAAAATGGTTTCATCAAACTTTACTGCCCAATGGCGATAGTTGGTTTAATGGAGAAATACAACATTATACCGATAGAATGGAAAATACATTTGTTGATGATGGCATCATGTACCTGGTGGCCAAAAAGGAGAACTTTACAGATCAGGGAGTTACCAAACAATATACTTCAGCGCGGTTAAACTCGAAGTTTGCCTTTACCTATGGGCGTGTAGAGGTAAAAGCCAAACTTCCCACGGGTGTTGGAACCTGGCCGGCGATCTGGATGCTGGGGAAAAATATAAACGAAATAGGAGGTTATTGGTATATTGAAGGTTATGGCACCACCAATTGGCCTGCCTGCGGAGAGATTGATATTATGGAGCATTGGGGGAGTAACCAGAATTATGTTCAGAGTGCTATGCATACACCCTCAAGTTATGGCGGAACCGTTAATCACGGAGGGCAGGTTATTCCTACTGCTTCCACCGATTTTCATGTATACACTTTAGACTGGTATCCTGACCGAATGGTTTTCAGTGTGGATGGCGTGGTGCATTATACATACAACCCTGTTGAACAGAATGCAGACACGTGGCCCTTTGATGAAGATCAGTACTTGCTTTTAAACATCGCAATAATACCGGAAACAGACCCCGACTTCACGCAAAGTGCCCTGGAAATTGATTATGTCAGAATCTACCAGGAAAGCACACTGAGTGTAGCTGACGATATATTTGAATCACAACTGATAATTTCACCAAACCCTGTAAGTTCAAGGGCTTTGGTCAAAAGCCCTGCAGAGGCCTCAGGCAGTTCTGTTTTTATTTACGATTTGCAGGGTAGATTGATAGAAACGCTGACTATCCGTTCTGCAGAAACGTCTGTTGATATGTCGGGTTGGTCACCGGGAATATACTTGTTTCAGCACAGGGGAAATGACAGCAACCATACCTATAAAATCATAAAACAATAGTGTGCTGTCTTTAAGTATGAGTTCTTGTTTGAATGGCTAAGCAAATGTAAGAAAAACAGCATAGTATGCATTTAAGGCTACCCGTGGTTCCTTTTCTTTCTGCTGTCATAAACAACATACACTACAAAAGCCAGAGCACTCACAATAACGGTCCAGATTAAACCGGTCTTCAGCCGCTCATTGTTTTCACCAAACCAGGCGAACAAAATAGTAAGAGGAACAATGCCCATGAGTGTGGCTCCTATAAATTTCCAGTAAGTCATTTTTACGATACCTGCCACGAAACTTATAGCATCATTGGACAGGAACGGAGATAGCCGTGTAATGACCACAGCCCAGAATCCGTATCGGTTGACATAATACTCCAGCTTTTTTTCTTTCTTTTCGCCAATGAGTTTCCTGATGGTAAGGTGGCTGAGAAATTTCCCAACAAAATAGCCAACCGTGGAAGCAATAAATATGGCAGCTACTGACAGCACTGATCCCCAGAAGGGGCCGTAAGCCAGAATAGAAACAAGCATGAGCAGGGGAGAAGGGACAATCAGGAAGAACATTTGCAGAACCATTGTTATGATTATGAAAACAGGACCCCAGATTCCGAGTTGATTAACCCAGCGGGTGATTCGTTCTTCATTCTGGCTTGTTAGCGTATGGTAGGCTTCATTAACAAACTGCTCCATCTCCGGAAACACAAAATAGGATATTGCGGCAGCAATAAGAATAGTGATACTCCCTATCAAAGGCCATTTATTCTTAAGGAAGGATTTTAAAGAATCAATTTTATTCATGCAGATTGTTTATAAGTACTATGTCTTACAAGCAAACAATGGCTAATGTTTAAATTTCAGGAAAATATTTCCGTCTGATACTTCGATTGGCAAGAGGTTTACTGAACTTACCTGCTAAAACCCGTCCATTCCGTCATCTCTTCCGTCTTCGCCACGGGGAACGCGTCTGTCGGCGCGGTAATTGTTGATGCGGTATGACACCCGCAAGGAAAAGGTAGGGGTATTGGGGTCCCAGCTGCGGAAATTATAAAAATCATCGCCAAAATTGGTAGATTCCCACGCCATGGTCCCAAAGATATCTCTTACCTGGAAAGTGAGAGATAAATCATTGTCAAAGAAGCTTTGTCGCAGTGCCAGGCTGGTAACAAAAAATCCGGAACGTTCACCCTGGGCACTAACCGTAGGGCTGTTGTACATGCCCCTGAGCTGCAAACGGGTAGAGGAAGTGATGGTGAAATCATTGTTGAGCCTGGCATTCCAGTTGAAACTGTTGGCAGAATAGTCTGCACCATAGAGCTCTCCCCGCTGCCGGTAGTCATACAGATTGCCCATTAAGTCAAAATGCCACCAGCTAAAAGGATCGAAGCTGGCCATGATTTCTGAACCCAGCGAATAATCCCGTCCCACATTTTCAAAGGTAGTGAGCAATACATTGGGTTGATCATCGTAGATGCTGCTTACCCTTTCAATCTTGTTATTGGTGATGCGGTAATACAAATCAACCGAGAGAATTGTTTTTTCAAATCTTTTCTGGTAACTCAGCTCATAAGAGTCAATGTATTCGGGCTCGAGGTTGGGATTGCCGATACGGATGTTGTAGGCATCATCCCAGGTGTAAAAAGGCTCGAGGTACCAACCCCTGATACGCTGCACCCTGCGGGTATAGCTGGCCATGGTCTGCTGGTTGGATGGCAGTTCATACGACAGGTGCAGGGTGGGATAATAATCCCGGCGGTTCAGCTCATAATCATTTTCTTCTCCTACCATTTCAATATAACGATCGGTATATTCGCCCCTAAGGCCGGCCTGGTATCCCAGCTTCCCTGTTTCACCCTGGTAGATAGCGTAAAGCGAATGAATCATGGTGCTGTATACAACCTCCTTTGAAAAAAGATCAGATTGCACAAACGCATTGGTTTGGATATTGTATTCAAACAAATCGTTGGTTTCGTCCTGCTGACTGATGCGCGTCTGGTATCCTGCCTCGAATCGCTGCGACTCACTGAAAGGAAGGGTATAATCAACCTTGAAGGTATATCTTTCAGAAGGCCCGAATTCATTGGAACGCTGACCGCTCAAAGTGTTCATAGCGGAGTCGTAGAGCATATTATCAGAAAGCTGGTCCGAATCTCTTTGCGAAAGAATGGCCTGGGCCAGGATATTGTGCCCTTCCTGGTTAAAATCTCTTTTATAATCCAGGGTGAGGGTTTGGGCAAATCCACCGCGTTCACTTTCTTCCAGGCTGAGATATTCGTAAGGAACAGTGCTTGCATTCGACCATTCTTCATAGTTCCTCTCCGATATTCCTCCATGCTCGCGATCACCTAACCGGTATGCCAGGCTCAGGGTGTTTTGGGGATTAATATTAAAATCAATCCCTCCCCGGAATCCCCATGAATTGTGTATTCTCTCAAATTCTCCGGTGCTGTTGAGATAAGTAGTATCGCTGCCATAACTTTGGCTGCGGGTGACCATTTGCCCCGGACGGCCTCTTTCATTATAATCACCGCCAAGATAATAGTTGAATCTGTTGTGGCGATAGTTGACCAGAAAATCACCTCCATAACGATTAAAACTGCCTGCATTGAGATTGGCAATGCCGGAAACACCCTGCAGCCGGTTTTGTTTCATCACAATATTGATGATGCCTGCTACTCCGTCGGGATCGAAACGTGCGGAAGGGTTGGTGATAATTTCAATGTTTTCAATCTGGCTGGCAGGAATCTGGTTGAGTATGTCATTGGCATCGAGGATGCTGGGCTTGCCATCTATCAAAACGGTAAAACTGCCGCTGCCCCTCAGGCTCACTTCCCCGTTAAGGTCTACGGTAACCGAAGGTATATTTTCAAGAATCTCTACTGCTGTGCCTGAAGCAGAAGTGTGCAGCTGGCTTACATTGATCACCTTTTTGTCAATCTGGTAACTCATGGTGGGCCGGTCGGCAACCACTACCACTTCATCGAGCAGTTCATCCATGGGGTCTACGAGGATCTTTTCAAGATCGAGTGAGCGCTGGTCTTCGGAAAGTACAATGCCTTCTACACGTTTATCATGATACCCCATGAATCTTACTTCAAGGATATACTCGCCCGGCTCTATATCTTTGAGACGAAAATGCCCGTTGATGTCGGTAATGGAGCCATCTGTGAGTGATTCATCGGAAGCATTCAGTAATGCTACTGTGGCAAATTCGAGAGGTTGGTCTGCATAGCTGTCATACACATGGCCCATAATAATGCCGGGAGCAAGGTTAATCTCTTTGGAAAACGATAAGGAGGGGTTGGAAATAAGAAGTGCTGATAGAACTATTAAAATGATTTTTGAAAAATTACGCATCGGTATTATATTTGGTTTTTTGGGGAAACAATCATACTGCTGTTTCCGGGTTATAACTGTCATTACTTGTAAAAG
>JAABSE010000095.1 GCA_011390575.1 Sphingobacteriia bacterium | reverse complement strand
CACCCGGATGCTTACCCTGTCGCGGGCGGGATTGGGCGAGAGGGTGATGGCCTGCTGCAGCTCGTAGTAGGGCACATTGTCGGTGAGATGACACCCCGGCTCGTAGCACCCGTGCTCGTCAAGGGGAATGAACAGGTCCATGCGGAAAATACTGTTCCAGGGATAATTGGGAGGATAAAGAGGAGAAGGAGTACTCCAATAACCTACCGTTGTAAAACTTCCTGCTAAAAATATTTTATCACCAGTATTGACAACGTTGAATAGCCAGTTTTCGTCGTTGCCGTAAATGTAATTCTTTTTGTCAATTTCAAAAATCCGGGCCCACAGGGGTTGAAGTTCTTCGTCAAGCTTTAATAAGAAACCCCGTCCAAAAACAGGTCGTGGAGAAGAATGTTGTATTCCCGTGATTAAATAGCTATTGTCAGGATTTCGGATGATGCGATAGGGTCTAAACCAGGGGCCTTTGTCGTCGGGGTCTTCCAACTCGTTTCCATAAGCACTTGGACCGGGAAAGATTTTAACAAATGCCGAAAGAAAACCGGCCAGGTTGATTTCTTCATGGATATCTCCGTCGCTGTCACGAATCTGCAGGTGCATACCCGTGTGTTCGTGGAAGATAATCTGATGAAATGGGTTCATTTTCTTGCAGCAATCATCCAGGGCAATCACCACTTTATCATCTTGCCAGGGAGCCATGCTGGCGACTGTATTGTATCCCTTGCCAGTCCAGATTTCTTCTTGCCAGAGCAATTCACCCGTGACCTTGTCAAACTTAAACAGGATGTTCTTTCTCAATCCCAAAGGGTTGGGTGTCCAGGGGTAGTGGTAGTTCATACTTGCCAGGTAATCCCCCTCGCTCGTAACCTGGAAATCATAAATATCAGCGATCCAGGATGGTTGTTGCCCAAATTCGGTGCTCCAGCGTATGTTGAACAGACTGTCGGTCTCCATGATTTGCTGTCGGCTTTCGTTGGTTTTGTGAAAGCCTATGATCAAGGTGTCGGGAGCCACTTCATGAATCAGGGTAACCGCACCAAAGGATGGCACCGGGGGTAGGGTATCGATGAGCAGCAGGCTATCCAGGGTGGGGTTGAAGGATAGGATTAAGGGGTGCGTGGGGGTTTCTTTTTCTTTGTGGGTGCCCTTATCATATTGTTTCTCTAAAAAGGGTTTGTGGTTTAAAAAATTGGGGTGAATTTTAGCGGTAAGGGTTTTTTGGTCCTTTGAGACAACTTCTCCATGACCACCCATTAAAAAATTTCCGTTGCTCAGCCGATGTACTTTGTGCCTCCCTAATGATCTCAGTACCTCCACGTTTTCCAGCCATTCTGTTTTAAAGATATTAAATGAATATGTATTTGTAAGCTCACCTGCCATATTGAAATGGTAAAGATTAATAGTGTTTCGCATAACCTGGTTCTCATTTATCAAACCATAATCCTGGGACACAAATACGATTGAAGAATCTAAAGGAATTAACTGGTCACCTAGAACGCCGGGTACCAGGGTCCAGTATTCCTCTTCCTCTTCTTGCTGTGCAAAGATTTGAGAAGGCCAGAGAAAAAGATGTATAAAACAAAAAATCAGAATGGGTGCTATAGGAGAGTAAAACTTTTGCATGGGAAAGGGAATTAATTAACAAGAATTTTTTTTGCATTGATGAAAATTCCATTTTTGTCATATAATTGTAAAAAATATATGCCAGCCGGCAATGACCCTGTTGTGACTTTTATTTTAGTTTCCGGGGCGTATGTGATGTTTTTATACACTATATTTCCCAATGTATTATACATTAAAATACCTCCCTGAAACGGCTCAGAACTCTCCACATGGAAAAAACTACCAGAAACAGGATTGGGCAAAATGTTTATCTGAATTGGATTTACTGTTATTTCTTCCAGATTGGTGTCATCGTAATGTCTGCAATCGTGCGGCTGATCAAAAGGTGAATGATAATAAACCAGCGAGTCATCTTCGAAATAGCACATCAGGTAGTTCCATAAAAATTGCGGACAACTAAGTTCTTCAAATAAATTAGTGCCACTTTTTATTACCCCGGCAAGACTTCCAATACCTTCTATCCAAAGCTCACTGAAATTATCATTGGTTTTTTGTATAGCTAATACTTTTCGGGTAATCCCATCCTGGGTTTCAATGGGATAAACAGTATCCACAACAATTGTTAATTCTGCGAACCAAGGACAATCATAATCCCACCAATTCATATTCAATGTGTTATGTACAACAATAGTATCGCCCTGGTTTGCATTAAAATCATAAAGTAATCCTTCCTCAAATGAAGTGTTCATTGCATATACCCTGCCCAGAGAATCTTCTCTGATATAGCCTGTCACCTCTATCCAAGTATAAAAGTGCATTTCACGAATTATTTTTTTGTGTTCAACTCCGTTGATTATCGTATCTCCCTCCAATCGAATAGTATAGGATTCCGGCCAGTCAATCATTTCATACGCGCAATTCCAGGATTTGTTTTCACCAACAAGGGTTATATAGTTTTGAGATTGTAGGGGAAAGGGTGCAATAAAAAAGATTCCGCAGCAAAATAGCAAAATCTTTAACATCAATACACCCGGAGTTATTTTTGGATCGAAAAAGTGTTTTCGAAAAAGTAAATTTTTTTTAATTTTCATAAATGCTGCTTTTTTTAAGTTATGAGTAATCACAAAAAACAATTGTCTTAAGACACATCATAAACCCGATGAAGCAGAATGCAAAATTCTCAGTCCGGAATCTTTGCCTTGCAAAGATACAATCGACTGATGGCGGGTTTTGGTAGGGGTTTAGGGTTGTCTCATGGGTGGTAGGGTTTGGTTTTGCTTATGTTAAACGGTGTAAATATAAGTGAATGAAAACAAATAAATAAGTTTGAAATGTTAAATTGTTTTTCATATGTTTTATTTGTAATGATTCTAAATAAAAAAACAACTTAAATGAGTGAATTGTGTGATATAGCAAAAGCAGGAGGGGAGTGAGAAGATGGTGGTAAAAGATTCATTGTGCAGTGGTGGTTTCGACAAGCTCAACCACCGGGAAAGGGTGGTCCCTGAGCAGTTCGACAAGCTCACTGTAGCACCTGTCGAAGGGTGGTCCCTGAGTTTATCGAAGGGCGCTGTCACCCCATCCCTCTCTTTGCCCGAAGCATTTCGCAGCGCCCATTAAACCAGCGTCCGCTCCTTTTCTATCGACATGCAGGACCGCTGGCCCTGGGTGCAATGTATGGAGGTTGTTAGCACCTTATGGGGCCAGAGCTTATATCAACAATCAGATAATCAATGGCCCATTTCCTAATCCCAGGTCCCCATTCCCAAATCCCTCTATCTTCAATCTTATAATCTTCCAATCCGAAAATCCGAATACCTCCAATTGCGCTGTCACCGCATTTTGCTCTTTGAAAGGAACAATTTCGCAGCGCCCATAAAACTTAGTGAACGCCATTTCTATCGACATGCAGGGCCGCTGGCCCTGGGTGCAATGTATGGAGGTTGTTAGCACCTTATGGGGCCAGAGCTTATATCAACAATCCGATAATCAATGGCCCCTTTTCCTAATCTCAGGTCCCTGTTCCCCTAAATTCCAACTCCTGAAATCTTTTAATCCGATAATCCGATAATCCGATAATCAATGCTGCTTTCCCTAATCCCTAATCCCTAATCCCCAGTCCCTTTTCCCCATACCCCTATTCTTATAATCCGATAATCTACCATTCCAACAACATTAAAAAAACACCCAATGCAAAACAAACCCGTGCTGTTGGTTGTACTCCAGGGCGGGGGCGGGAAGTTTGATGAAATTGAGGGTGGTGAGAATTTGGTGCAGGGTATTGGAGCGGGTGGGGATGCGCGAAAAATCAATGTCGGGAGAGAGGTAAAGCTGGCGGTATCGGTGGAAGTGGGGGATCGGGTTGCCATTGTATTCATTGGGGTTGTCGTAGCTGCCCAGCAACCCTGTGGCGCTATATCCTACTGCGATGTTAAGCCAGGGAGGGAATATATCGCTGTGGGTAAGGGAGTGCAGGTTAAAGGAGGCCCATGCAGTGATGCCATTATAGTCTTTGATAAGGTTTTCTCCCAGGTTGTGGCCCAGTAGATCGGGTCTGTATTTTGGCAAACCGCTGGAGGTGTAGGAATATTTCAAAGTAATTTTCTGTTCTTCCCAGGAGATTTGCTGGGAGTAAAACAACAGGGAACCTGCGGTATTGGCTGCCAGGTCAGACCATGATGCTCCCCACTCTTCCGAAAATCCATCCAGTATCTCGATGGTAGTGAGGAATAGGTTGCCTGAAATACTGCCCCACATAGCAGCCCGGTTGTTGGTAAGTCCTGCCCATCGAAAAGTATAATGACTTAACCGACTGAAATGATAGGCACTCATGATATGCCCTGTTTTGTCCATTTGTTTCCAGGAGGCCAGGTCGTTGTAAAAACCGAACGATGAGCGGGAATGATCGCTGTACCACATGCGGTTGAGAACCAGTAAGGTGCCGGTGTAGCCTGCCACATGGGTTGAGCCTACCCACCAGAGACGATTTGAGTTTATTGAGGTCTCTTCAACGAATGGATTTTCATGCGAATTAAGGTTGGGAGCGGGATCCTCCGCAGCAAGGGGTAAAGGGAGGAGTATGCACAGAACTGGCAGTATAACCCGAAACAAGGCAACGGTAAGGTTCTTAGCGTTTGTTTTTCGGGCCATAAGCAAGGTTTGTAATTTTAAATTGTCTTATGCATGCGCAAGTTGCAACTGTTCCGGTCCTGATTCTGTAATGCAGTTTCCGGATTGTTGCGAAAGGGAAAAACCGGGCTTTCGGTCCTATGCATTGTTTGTAAAGGATTTTAACCCGGTTTCCATTGCGATAAATCAGGCTATTTTTCCATGATGGTATCATACCCGATCTGCAGAATTTCCAGCGCTTTTTCGCGGGTAGAAGATTCGGCATAAGTGCGCAATACGGGTTCTGTACCCGATGGGCGTATCATCAGCCATTCGTGATCGTTGAAGTAGTATTTGAAGCCATCAAGGGTCTCTACCCGTTCCACTTTATAAGGGCCAAAGTTTTCGTAAACACCATTTTCGCAGTTTATCACGATGCGGTCTTTGTCTTCCTGTGCCAGTTTCAGGTCACTGCGTTCAAAGGCAAAGGCACCGGTAATGTCATAAATCTCCTGGATCAGTTCCTGAAGTGATTTTCCGGTTTTTACCATGGCTTCCCAAATCAGTAAGCCGTTGAAGATGCCGTCGCGTTCGGGCACATGGCCTTTCACGGCAATACCTCCCGACTCTTCTCCGCCCATGAGAATGTCTTCCTTCAGCATAAGTCCGCAGATATGTTTGAATCCGATTTGTACGATTTCCAGCGGAAGGTTGTAGGCTTCGCACAGTTTTCCGATTTTCACCGTAGAAGAAAATCCGGTGGCTACTTTGCCGCTGAGGTTTTTGTATTTGTGCAGGTAATGAATCAACAGCAGCATGGTGTGGTGCGAATCCACGTAGTTGCCTTCGTGGTCAAACAAGGCAATGCGGTCGGCATCGCCATCCACGGCAAGGCCGCAATCAATATTTTCGGAAAGTTTGATTACTTCCGCAAATTCCTGAAGGTTACGCAGCAGTGGCTCAGGGGGTATACCATCAAAAAGGGGCTGCCGCTGGCAGTGCAAAAGTGTGATGTCGGGGAAAAGTCTGCGCATAACGTCCTGTCCACTGCCATACATGGCGTCGAAGGCAAATTCCAGTTCGGAGTTGCGGATGGCATCCAGGTCAAATTTCTCTTCCAGGTAGTTGCAATAGTAAGTTTCAAGGTCAACCAGTTCCACTATTTTACTCTCCAGTAAATCCCCAAAAAGGATGGCATCCAGATCATGGGGGTTGGTGTCGGGGATCAACTCTTCTACTTCTCTTATTTGTTCTTCCATCAGGGGGCCGCCATAGCTTCCCTTTAGTTTGTATCCGTTGTATTCGGGAGGGTTGTGGCTTGCGGTGATGACGATTCCCAGGTCTGCATTGTAGTGCAGCGGGCCCATGGATATCATCGGTGTAGAAGCAATGGTGTCGGACATATAAACTTTGATGTTGTTGGCTGCCATCACTTTGGCGACTACTTCGGTGAATAGTTCGCCATTAAATCTGCAGTCGTGTCCGATCACTACCGAAGGTTTATCATTTCTTTCCAGCAGCCAGTTGGCTGTACCCTGTGCCACTCGGGCTACATTATCAAAGGTGTATTCTTTGGCGATTATCGCTCTCCAACCGTCGGTTCCGAATTTTATCTTCATTATTGCTTTGTTTTGAATTATGATTTGGGTGGTTATCTCATGATTTGTCTTTGATTGAGGGCATTCTGGTACCTGCGGGCATTGGCCAGATGCTGGCTGTAGGTGCGGGCGAAGGCATGGTAACCTGAGAAATCGTCTTTGGCACAGAAATAAAGGTATTCGTGATTTTCATAATTTAGCACACCGTCAATCACCCTTTGTTCGGGCAAGGCAATAGGCCCCGGGGGCAGACCTGCATATTTGTAGGTGTTGTAGGGCGAATCAGTTTCCAGGTGGCGGTTCAGTACCCGCCGGATGGAATAATCCCCCACGGCAAAAATAACGGTGGGGTCGGCCTGCAGGCGCATGTTTCGTTTCAGTCGGTTGATGTAAACACCTGCTACACGGGGTAATTCATCAGGGCGGCTGGTTTCCAGCTGTATAATAGAAGCCAGGGTGCCTACCTCTTCAGGAGTAAGGTTGATCTGCTCTGCCTTTGCCCGGCGTTGCTCATTCCAGAAAGTATTGTATTCGCGGTGCATACGAGTGAGCAATTGCTCAGCCGAAGTGTTCCAGAAAAATTCGTATGTGTTGGGAATAAAAAGCAGTTTGGAAGTTTCGGGCGTCATGTTGTATTGCTCCAGGTACACAGGGTCGTTGAGCAAGTTGATGATAGCAAGTGAATCGGCCTCAATCTGGCTTGCAATATTTCCGGCAAGTTGTTCTTTGAGCCGGATATTGTTAAAGGTAACCATTACCGGGTCCTGCTCTCCTGATCGTAACAGGTTGATCAGCTCATTGTTGCCCATGTCCTCATGGATAAGGTAGCGTCCGGGGCGGATATTGTTGCGGTAGTTTTTCTTTTCGGCCAGCCACTCGAAAGTATTGGTATTGATAATCATCCCGTTTTCATAGAGAATGGTCTTGACATCATTGAAACTGCTGCCTGTGGGAACAAAAATATGAGTGGTTTTTCGTTCTCCCAGGAAAATATTAGGCTGGTAGATGGCATGATACAGGCGCCATGCAGCAATACCCCCGCTGACGATAACAATAATAAATATGGATACCAGAACCTTTAACCAGAATGGTGTGCTTTTATTTTTTTTTCTTCTTTTTTTTGCCATGTGTTGATTGAAATTTTATTTAAATGCCGGAGAGCCAAATCGTAAAGGTTGCCTGATCAGAAAAGTAGTTGGAAAAAATACTCATCAAGCCATTGGTCTTCCGAAAATAACCATTCTTTTTTGCAACCTGCTTCTGTAAAACCTTTTTTCTTAAACAGTTCTATGCTTTTTTTGTTGTTGGCGGCAATGTTGCAAAAGAGCTGGTGCAGCGAAAGGACATTTTGGGCATAACTGATAATGATGTCGAGTGTTTCGGCAGCATAGCCCTTTTTTCTGTGTTCTTTGGCAATAAGAATCCCCAACCCGGCTCTTTTGTTTTTGGGGTCAAACTCAAAGAGGTCAACACAACCAATGGTTTCTCCTTTTTTATTGTTTATCATCAGCCTGAGCTGCTTCTCGGTATAGATATCACAGTGCGAATTGATGATGTATTGTTCAAGGTAGAATCTCGAAAAGGGAGTTTGCGTATTGCTGTAGATCCAGGTTTCAGGGTCATTTTCCCATTCGTACATGATGTCGATGTCTGAAGGCTCCATGGCCCTGAGCTTTAGCGTTTTTCCGTTGAGTGGCTGCATAATGTCTGCTTTTGGAGTGAAAGGCAATTGGGTAAATTTCAAGGTGTAAAAATAATGATACTTTTGGAAAGATTACATTCTGTCAATTACTAACTCCCCCTGAAAAACTTTTGTGGCAGGCCCTTGCAGATAGATCTGGGTGTAAATGCCGGGTTGTTTGTTTTCAAAAGAAACCTGCATATCGCCACCTTTGGCTTTGAGCTCATAGCGTTGGTTGCCGGTTGCCTTTTCTTTGTAATGCAACGCGATGGCAGTGGCCGTGATGCCGGTGCCGCAGGCCAGCGTTTCTTCTTCCACGCCTCTTTCGTAGGTGCGCACATGGATGGTATTCCCTGATTTTTCGGCAATGTTGAAGTTCACACCATCATTGCCAAATACTTCATGATTCCTCCATGTTCTTCCCAGTGTCAGCAAATCAATCGATTGGATGTCGTTTTTAAATACCACAAAATGGGGTGAACCGGTATCGAGCAAGTAGCCTTCCTCAAAAGGTTTGATCACGGTAACATCTTTCATTTCCAGGGAAACGATGTGGCTGTTTCCTTCAGATGAATCGATAGTAGCCTTGTGCGAACCGTCTATTGCAAGAAATTTTGCCTGATGGCTGATTATTTCAAGGTGATTGGCAAATGCTACAAGGCATCGTCCGCCGTTGCCACACATGGTTCCCTCCAGCCCATCGGAGTTAAAATACACCATTTCAAAGTCATAATCAGCATGGTTTTTTAAAAGCATGAGCCCATCAGCCCCTATACCAAATCTTCTGTCGCAGAGAAATTCGATGAGTCTGTTTTTGTCTGGGTGAGAAGAAACGGGGGAGGTTTCGCGTTCATCGATGATGATAAAGTCGTTTCCGGCTCCCTGGTATTTGAAAAAAGATAGTTGCATCTGTTGTCAGATTGGAATAATTAGGTTGAAAAATATAGTTTTCGGATTAAAAAGACAATACACTTTAGAAAGGCTCAAAATCCCGAAGAAAATAAGGTTCATTTACAGGGATAAGGGGTTTGAAAGAGGTGGTGAATTCGAGTGGATAAAGTTCGTTAAAATAGCGCAGGTATATTTTTTCATCGTGTTTTGCCAGCGATACCATATCGAAAGAATGGATGCCATAAAGAACAATTTTATTTTTGCCCATTTTATATCCGATGGAGTTTAAGGGTGACTCCCAGAACTCAATAACGTAAATATCTTCCTGACCAGCAGGGCTTGTATTTCCAATAAGTGAATCCAGTTTTCTGGCATTCTGTGATTCATTTTTGTCTGTTTTCCGGATTGTCAGAATTGTGGAATGCAGCAATCTGTCTTGTGCTATCATATTATTGGGAGAAGATGCAGAAGGTAAGAATGCCCGGTTGGTGCTCATCGGATTATTTTGGATTGATCCCTGATTATTGCCAGCTTCTTCATTACTGCCGGGGTTATCAAGGTGGAAGCCGTGGTCAGAAAACATGTTTATAACCTTATCCATCGCTTCGGCAACAAGCCTGTCATTTTGTCGGTTGTTGTGCCAATATACCAGGGTGGTTCCCAATAGAAAGCCAATTAACAAGCCCAGAAACAAATGAAATGCACTAAATTCTTTTTCAGGTTTACGGTTCATCTGTTATTAATTTGATTCATTTGGTAAGATGCCTGCTCCGGCGAAAAGCGGGATAAATCGTATGTTGACCAGGTTAACATTAACACAATCTCATGAGTTCGCTGCGTATTATAATCTTCCGCCTGATTGTCAGTAGTTAATGTTATGGCTCGGTTCATTTACTTTGTTCTATTTTCATTTTTTAAAAGGATACTCTCTATGTCAGTGTCTGTCGGACAGTCTGAATGTGCTATTTGTCCTGGTGTTTTCGAGGGGTTTAAGGTTTAAACTCTCTTCGAATATAACAGAAAGTTTTTTTGTTTCGTTGCAAACAAAATTACAAAAAAGAATGATAACACTTGTTATATATGCACGTTTTATGTTTTAATGTGGGAAGACTTAACCATATTTAACCAAGAGCTGATACTGAAAGGGTTAGTGTTTCGTTTTTTAACAAATCGCTTAAGATTAATTAATATGAGAATGAACAAAATGCCTGAAAAAAGGTACATCTTTTGTAAAATATTTTGCGCTGTAGCAGAATATGCAGTAAAGAAAAAAGCGTAAGTATTGACCATTAAATTAAAAACATTATGAAAAAAGTATTTTCATTTCTACTGATTGCAATTTTAGGAGGCTTTTCAGCTCTGATGATACAAAAATATTTCCTGCCTGCTCCTGCCACGCATACACAGACGAGTGGTTCGTTTAGCCAGGATAAAGGCTGGAGTGCTCCCTCCTTGTTTACCGGTTTATTGTCCAATGTTCCCAAATCTTTGCCTGATTTTACGGTCGTGGCAGAGATGACGGTGAATACCGTAGTACATATCAGGGCCGAATTTGAAAGGCCCAGCAGTATTTATGATGAATTTTTCGGTGAAAATGATATGTTTCGCGAGTTTTTCGGACCCCGTCAGCGACGTGCTCCAGACAGGAGGATTCAAGGCAGTGGTAGTGGAGTTATCCTTAGCAGCGATGGTTATGTGATTACCAATAATCATGTGGTACAGGATGCGGTGCAGATAGAAGTTTCTCTGAATGATAACCGTACATATGAAGCCACCGTGGTAGGGTTGGATCCCACAACTGATTTGGCCTTATTGAAAATTGAGGCAGAAGATTTACCTTTTGCTGTGTTCGGCGATTCTGATGATGTAAAAGTCGGAGAGTGGGTACTGGCTGTGGGGAATCCGTTCAACCTAACCTCAACGGTAACTGCAGGGATTGTAAGTGCCACCGGAAGAAACATCAATATCCTGGGAGGAGGTACCGCCATTGAGTCTTTTATTCAAACAGATGCTGCCGTAAACAGGGGCAACAGTGGTGGTGCATTGGTGAATACCAATGGTGAACTTATCGGAATCAATGCTGCCATTGCATCCACTACCGGTTCATTCGCAGGGTACTCCTTTGCCATTCCTGCCAATATAGCCAAAAAAGTGACCATGGATCTGATGGAGCACGGAGAAGTGCAGCGGGGTTTCCTGGGAATTAATATCAATGATGTAACGCCTGCCCTGGTAAGAGAACAGGATTTGAAAGTTAACAGGGGTGTTTACGTTGCCGGTGTAAATGAAGACAGTGCCGGAGAAAAAGCCGGGCTGAAAGAAGGAGATATCATTACATCCATTGATGAAAGACCCATCAATACCACATCCGATTTACTGGAAACCATCGGCAGAAAACGTCCCGGCGACGAGGTTAATGTAACCTGGAACCGCGATGGTCGTACAATGGAAGGACTGACCGTTCTTAGAAATATTCATGGCGATACTTCCATAGTCAAACGAGGAGAAAGAGATGTAATAGAAGCCCTGGGTGCTACCCTGGAAAATGTTGAAGCAGGCGATTTGCGCAGGCTTCGGATAGAAGGCGGTGTAAGAGTTGCAACTCTCAACAGTGGTAAACTGGCAGATTCCGGTATCAGAGAAGGCTTTATCATCACCCACATTGATCGCAAACCGGTGAGCTCTGCCCGGGAACTGGTGGCTGAATTGAGTGATAAAAGTGGTGGAATTCTTATCGGAGGGGTTTATCCCAACGGTACCCGCGCTTACTATGGTGTAGGTCTCTGACAAGCTTTGAAAAGTATAGCCATGCCTTTGGATTACTGCCCTGGCAGTGAACCAAAGGCATGTTTTTATTGTTATAATTTAAAGTAAAATTAAGATTGCTATTGTGCCTAATTTTTGTACCTTTGAAAGTTTTTTCGCTGTTAAAAAACAGCGCATTTCCACTACCCCTATATCTCTATAAATTTTAATTCGTATTATGAGACAATTAAAGATTTCTAAATCTATTACCAATCGGGATACTGCTTCGTTAGACAAGTATCTTCAGGAAATAGGTAAAGTGCCCCTCATCACTGCAGAAGAAGAGGTGCAGCTTGCACAACGCATAAAGCAGGGAGACCAGGCCGCTCTGGAAAAATTAACCAAGGCCAACCTCCGCTTCGTAGTGTCTGTAGCAAAGCAGTACCAAAATCAGGGGTTAAGCTTACCTGACCTGATCAACGAAGGGAATCTGGGCTTGATAAAAGCCGCCAAAAGATTCGATGAAACCCGGGGGTTTAAGTTTATCTCGTACGCGGTGTGGTGGATTCGTCAGTCTATTCTTCAGGCTCTGGCCGAACAGTCAAGAATTGTCAGGCTCCCACTGAACCAGGTAGGTTCTCTCAACAAAATCAAAAAGGAAGCTTCACGCCTTGAACAAAAGTTTGAACGTCCGCCTTCAACCGAAGAATTGGCTGAATCACTCGAAATCAATGAAGACAAAATTACCGAGTCTTTCAGGATTTCAACTCATCACGTGTCTGTTGACGCACCTCTGGTTCAGGGTGAAGATGCCAGTCTGCTCGATGTCTATGTTAACCAGGACTCACCCAACGCAGACTCCAGCCTTATCCACGAATCACTGGCAAGAGAAATCCAACGATCACTGGCAACTCTTACCGAAAAAGAAAGAGATGTAATCAACCTGTATTTTGGTATCGGGATGAACCATGGTCTGACCCTGGACGAAATCGGCGCCAAATTTGATCTTACTCGTGAACGTGTACGTCAGATAAAGGAAAAAGCCATCAGAAGGCTTAAACACACTTCAAGAAGTAAACTGCTGAAAGCCTATTTAGGGCAATAATTTCTTTCGGTTTAATGAATAAAAAACGGTATTTGCACTTTGGCAAATACCGTTTTTTTATGTTTAAATTCTAATAATCAGGTTGATAGGCTGCAGGATGATGGGATGCAGGTGTTTCTGAATGACTTCGGCTTATAGTCTGAATAACCTGATTACTTTCTAAAAAACAAATTATTTCTACTTTGACATATTACGATTTGTTTAGTCTGAAATAGTTGAGGTATATAAAACCAGCAACCTATCTTTTT
>JAABSE010000094.1 GCA_011390575.1 Sphingobacteriia bacterium | reverse complement strand
ATTTCCGAAGCTCAGGTAAGGAAAGTACTCAAGGGCATGAACAAAAATACCATCAAAGGGAAAAAGGTGATGCTTTCTATTGCACGGAACTAAATTTCCCATTTAGTCCGGACAATTATCAATACAAAAGTGAGGGTATGGCCTGGGGTCATACCCTCACTTTTTTTCTTGTTTTCCGGATAAGTTTTCATTCAAAAACATAACTACCACCAAGAGAGCTGTTTATCGATTTGCGCTTTGCAATATGGGTGTTCCTTTTTTTACTTTCTTCTGCTTTTTGCTTGATCAAAAAGCAGCAAAAAGTCAAGGCTTCGGATTTTTTAATGTGGAAATAATTATAATAAAAAGGTCACATTGAGCTCGCCCTTCGGCCTTCGGTTCCGACAAGTCTGAAGCTCACTTCGCTGGAAGTTTGAATGTTCCGCAAAACTTAATTATTGAGCTTTTATTATTGATTTCTGCTTTTACGAAACTGCAAAGTTAATGTGTAATTATTTGATTTTATAGGTCACATTGAGCTCGCCTAAGGGCTCGGTTCCCAAAAAGCTCCGTTTCGCTTCGACTTGTTCCCGGAAAAATTCCAAGGCCGAAAGATGCATAGTACAAAGTTTAAATGCCAAACAAAATCTATTAATAGTTCTTCCCAATTGAAAAAATTTATCAATCTGTTAATTAGAAAGCATAGCCCTGGTAAGGGCGGAATTATGGTAGTTAATGGTATAACGCTGAGAATCGGCGCCGGAAAACAATCATTTTTCAAAGAACTAATTATGATGCCGGCGCACCGGGGAAGTCTTTGATTGAAAAAAACATCCTCAAAATGTAATGATTAAATAATACATTATCAGTAAAATGCATAGTCTTTCATTGGTAACAAAGTGAGGAATCTAGATTTAAAATAATTTTGTTAATTTTATCTTATCGGATAATATTAAAAAACTCACCAAAACAGAAGAATCTCAATAAAATGCTCCACCATATCACTCATGCAAATATCATTGGCCCGGACAAAGTTTTTGATGCAGATATCCACATTGAAAACGGGAAAATAACGACTCTTGAACCGCCGGGGAGCCTTCCTGTGGCCGGGGGAGTAACCACTACCGATGCTTCCGGCCTTTACATCCTGCCTGGCGGCATCGACCCCCATGTGCATCTGGCATTGCACACCCCGGCAGGACCCTCAGCCGATGATTTTGACAGTGGAAGCAGAACGGCCCTGGCCGGCGGGGTAACTCATATTATTGATTTTGTCACCCCCCGCCGGGGTCAACCGCTCACCGAAGCTCTGCGGGAAAGGCAAAAGGAAGCCAGAGATTGCAGTATTGGCCTGAATTTCCACATGGGTATCAGTGGCTGGCTGCCCGATATGGAAAAACAAATGGAAATCTGTGTGAAAGAACATGGCATCCGCTCTTTCAAAGCCTATCTGGCCTACCGCAACAACATCGGAATCGGATATGAGGAACTGGAGAAAATCATGCGCATCGCTGCCCGTCTCGGTGCCATTGTGCTGGTGCACGCCGAAGAAGATGACAGCATTGAGCAACTCAGAGGTGAATTTATCCGGAAAGGGATGACCCATCCCCGTTACCATCCCCTTTCCCGACCTCCTGAAACAGAGAGTATGGCTGTGAAAAAGGTTATTGAGCTGGTAAAGAAAACAGGCTGCACCATCTACCTGGTTCATATTTCAGCAGCGGAGTCGGCAGAACAAATTGCCCGCGCGAAAAAAGAAGGGTTGCCTCTGCTTGCCGAAACCTGTCCGCAATATCTGGCATTTGACGACAGTGTATATGAGGGGAGTTTTGAGCAAACCGCGCCCTTTGTTTTCAGTCCTCCCGCCCGGCCTGCACAACACAAAGATTTGTTATGGGAACACTTGCAGCAGAACACTTTCGACACGGTGGCCACCGACCATTGTCCCTTTACCATGAAACAAAAAATGGAGGGAAAAGACAACTTTACCCTTATTCCCAACGGCGCCGGTGGATTAGAGTTTCGCATCCCGCTGCTCCATCACTTCGGTGTGTTGCAAAACAAAATCAGCCTGCAACAATGGGTGCAGCTCTCCACTTCCCATGCAGCATCCATTTTCGGATTGCAAAACAAAGGGACCATCGCCCCCGGAAAAGATGCTGACCTGGTATTTTTCAACCCCGGTAAAAAAGTAAAACTCTCCGCCGCCACTCAGCAGCAAAATTGCGATATCAACATTTATGAAGGTTTGGAGATAGCCGGATATGTGGAAAAGGTGATGCTGCATGGGGAGTTCCACTATTATTGAGGGCACGGAATGTAGTCATGCCCTCACTAAAATTTTAAAGAGAATATTCCTCAATATACCCTGCTATATTTTAAAAATTATCATAATTTAGCACCACAAACACAAAAGGTATTTAAACCAAACCAACCTAACGTCCAACCAACGCTTCGCACAACATGAAAAAAGCAGAGATCTACCTTGCCTTGCTGGCATTACTGGCTATAATTTTCAAGCTAGCATTGATTCCCGGCGCAGGAATCCTCACGATGCTATCCCTGTCCATTCTGGGGATGATGTATTATTTCCTGGGATTTGCCTTCTTTAACGGCATTAAGCTTCGGGAGATCTTCCAAAAAAGCAGTTACAAAAACATCACGCCAGCTAAAATTATCGGTGCTGTTCTTACCGGCTGGGTGTTGTCGATGGCCCTGATTGGGATCATGTTTCGCCTGCAGTTTTACCCGGGTGGGCACGATATACTGTTTTTCGGACTGCTGGGAATGATGGGTGTCATCGTTGTATCTATTATCGCCCGTTTGATTGCAGGTGAATCAAGAATCTTTCCCCGCATCCTCAAAAGAATTGCGGTGGTGGCCGCAGTTAGTGCCCTCCTGTACATCACTCCCACTGATACGTTGCTGGATATCCAGCACAGGGACAATCCTGAATACCGCGATGCCATGAAAAACGCCATGGCAAACCCTGACAATGAGGAGTACCAGCAAAAACTGGAGGAAGAAAGGGAGAAGTTGTACAAGGGCAGACAGCCAAAATAAACTGCTAACTTTTTAGTGAGGGTCTGAACTATGGTCATACCCCGAAAAACATAAAAGCCCCGACAATGTAATGCCAGGGCTTTTATGCTTTATAGTGTACTATTATATTACTTCACGGCAATCACCCCAAGGGGCATGACTATCCGTCCATAAGATTCGTTCAGCAGCTGGGCCATTCCGATATAAATGGCAATGGAACCACACACCACACCCTCAATTCCTGCCAGGGTATGAATGAAATGACTTCCGGTAGCATTGGCCAGTGTCAGCAAAGCAAAGAGCACTACCACAGAACCGAATAACCAGCGCATAGCGGGTACCATTTTAAAGGTAGCGGCAAACAGGAAAGTGGAAAATACTCCCCAGATAGCCAGGTAAAATGCCATACTTACAGGAGAAGGTTTACCTATCAATCCTGCTTCAGGAGCCAGCCAGATAAAAACGAGGCTGATCCAGAAAAAGCCATAAGAAGTAAAGGCTGTTGTTCCAAAAGTATTGTTTTTCTTGAATTCCATGACTCCTACCACAATCTGGGCCAGGCCGCCGTAAAATATGCCCATGGCTACGATCATCATATCAAGGGGAAATAAACCTGCATTGTGAATGTTGAGCAATACGGTGGTTAAACCGAAACCCGCCAGGCCCAGGGGCGCAGGATTTGCATAAGTGTCTTTGATTTCCAGTACAGAATTTTGCTGCATCGATAGTAAATGTTAAGGTGGATAAATGAAGCGGCAAAAGTAGTGCTTTTCACATAACGAAAGTCAGTATTTTTGCGCGATCAACATTTTTCTTATCTGCAGCCAGAAATTAGGGGGTATTACACTTGGAGAACTATGTGTCTATGTAGTGAATGTATTTTTAAAACACATAGAAACATAGAATCAGTCATAGCCCGGATAGAATATTACAGGATATATTTTCCAATGTGTTCCTACAAAGGCTCTACCTGCCCTTTAAAGGGCTGATGAACCAAGGAGTCTGCAGCATCTAAAACTTCATTGCGAATCCCGGTAAGTTCTTTACCGGGAATTTTTGAAGCATATAACAACAGAGCTTCTTCGAAATGTTCCTGCTATAACCACAATAACAGATTTGCGGGCTTTTCCGCAGCTGCGGTATTGGCTATACCATCTTGCCCACAGTTTTTATTTTTTTCTTCTTCGGATAGTTAATTGTTTCCCAAGGAATTGTTCATATAACTCATGTGTTGATAGGGTCTTTGAATAACCTTTTCTCAAAAGTCCAGCAATTAGTTTCTTATCACCTGTCCATAATTTTCCATTTAGGTGATTTGTTAATGCAACAAATAAAGCGTCATTTTCATCAATATCTGCAACCAAAGCATGTGACTTAATTAATTCTTCGTCCGAAACTAATATTTCATCAACAAACGTTATCCGCTTAGTTATTGTCTCATAAGATTTTATGAACTGGCCTTTGGTAAACCCTGAAATTTTCAGGATTTTGTCTTTATGTTCCCCAATTTCATCCTTAAGCAGTCCGACAGAATAAAACTTAAAGAATTTCGAACCATTTATGATTAGTTGTCCGATTCTCCCCTGAGAGTTTAAGATTGCACTAAAGACGATATTAGTGTCGACGATAATTTTCATCTGTTTATAATATGATTAAACAGGTCAGATGGAGCTCCCGCGAAATGCGGGATAAATAGCCAACAATAAGCTGATTGCATGTCTTACCATTCTGCGACTTATAATCATACACGTGTCTGTCAATAGTATTGTCATGGCTCAGTTCATTTAATATCTCGTTGGGATTTAATTTTATTCCAGATGCTTTTATTTACAGCTTCCGAAAGTTCATCTACGTCTTTCTGCTTTGCTTTAGTCCCTGAAGTATTTTCTTTATATTCAAGATAATCAAGCATATTCTGTAGCTCAGTTAAGTCTACATTTGCCGGTAGCCTTACTAAAATTTCGTTTTTTGTTCTTTCGAGTATCATGTCGGTCTTTTTTTTCTAAAGATACGAAAATCCAAAATAATCTGGATTGCTGGGTGTTCAAAATTGTGTGCAACTATATAGAGCTTTCTCTGTATATAAAAGCTTCATTTCAACTATAGGGCTTCAACCTTTCGCTCAACATCAGTTCTTGAATAAATTTTTCCTGATTGAATGTCTCTTTCTGAATGCAAAGCCCTGCTCTCAAGTTTAGCTTTCAGCAGCTCTTCCTTGTGAAGTTTTTCATAAAACTCATTTATGGTGTTTTCATCAGCCTTGTGCAAATGACTGTGAATGAAGTCTCTTTTTTCAATTATATCCATTTTATATTGGGTTTTTATTCTTACAAATTTAATAAATAATCCCATTTTAGTGAGGGCATGAACTGTAGTCATACCCTCACTTTCCCTGAATAAAAAGCAAAATAAACCCGCTTTTACTTCAGCAAGGCCCTGGAGATGACGATTTTCTGAATTTCGGAAGTTCCCTCGTAAATCTGGGTAAGTTTGGCTTCGCGCATGAGGCGTTCCACATGGTATTCTTTCACATATCCATAGCCACCATGAATCTGAACTGCTTCTGTGGTAACTTCCATGGCAATGTCTGCACAATATTGCTTGGCCATGGCACTGGCATAACCGTAGGGTTGCTTTTGATCTTTCAACCATGCGGCTTTGAGGCAGAGGTTGCGGGCATTTTCTATCTTCACCGCCATATCCGCCAGTTTGAAGGCAATGGCCTGGTGGTTGCTGATGAGCGTGCCAAAGGCTTTCCGCTCTTTGGAATAATTCAGTGCTCGTTCGAAAGCACCGGAAGCAATTCCCAATGCCTGGGCAGCAATACCAATACGCCCTCCATCGAGGGTTTTCATGGCAAAGGAAAATCCGAAGCCATCGGCACCAATGCGGTTTTCTTTGGGTACTTTCACGTCACTGAACATCACCGAATGAGTATCGGATGCCCTCATCCCCATCTTGTCTTCATGCGGCCCCAGCGAAATACCGGGCGTATCCTTGTCCACAATCAATGCGTTAATTCCCTTGTGCCCCTTTTCCGGATCGGTTTGCGCCATTACCAGGTAGGTAGAAGCGCAGTTGGCGTTGGTAATCCAGTTTTTGGTACCGTTTACCAGGTAGTGATCTCCTTTGTCAACAGCAGTAGTTCTTTGTTTGGTGGCATCCGAACCGGCTTCAGGTTCCGACAGCAGGAAGGCGCCGATTTTTTCACCGGCAGCCAGCGGCACGAGGTACTTCAGTTTTTGTTCTTCGTTGCCATAAGTCTCCAGCCCCCAATTAACCAGGGAGTTGCACACTGACATCAGCACCGATATGGAGGAATCCACTTTGGAAAGCTCTTCCATGGCCAGCACATAGGATACGGTATCCATACCACCACCGCCATATTTGGGGTCGGTCATCATGCCCAGAAATCCCAGTTCTGCAAGTTTCTTCACGCGATCAGCTGCGAATATGCCTTTGGCATCCCTTTCAATCACATCATGCAGCAGTTCACGTTCGGCAAAGTCTTTGGCCGCCTGCTGAATCATCAGCTGTTCTTCAGTAAATTCAAAGTTCATGTTTCTCAGATTTATGTGTGTAATGATTTGGTTTAAAGGTTTTGGCAAGCACATTATGTGGACAAGACCGGCACGCAGACAGGCAGAAAAAAGAGGTTACCCTGGTATCAGCCCGAAGTCTTTGTTTGATTTTCAATGAACTGTTTCATGGTCTGTAAAACAATGTCTCTCTGCTCATGATGGGGAACATGGCCACAATTGTTCAGAAAAGAAACATATACATCGCCGGAAATGTTTTTCAGTTTTGCATGGATTTGTTCGGCAGAGCCAAATGCGTCATTCCTGCCCTGGATGACCATTACCGGAGCGTGGATATCCCGGAGTTCATCCACAATACTCCACTTTAATCCTTCCTCAGAAAGGAGCATGCCACTCCAGCCCCTCACCAGAGCTTCGGTCTTTTCATGATGGTATTTTTCCAGTCTCTTTCTCAATGGTCCGTTTTCAAATTCTTTCACCACAGCAGCGATACCTTGCCGGGTGACCTCCTCATTCACCACATGGTCGGCTTCCGAAATCACCGCCAGCGTTCTTTGTGGAAACCGTGCAGCAAACAACAGGGCAATGGTACCACCATCGCTGTGCCCCACGAGAATCAGCGGTTGTTTCAGATTCAGGTTGTCCAGCAACACCGGCAGGTACTCAAAGGCTTCCACATGCATATATCGGTTGTGAAAGGGTTCTTCGGCAGCATCCGACTTTCCGTAGCGCAACCTGTCGTAAAGCAGTGCAGGCATTTCCAGACTGCGGCTGAGCAATTCCGGAAAATCGCGCCACAAGGCAGAACACCCCAGCCCTTCGTGGAGAAAAACCAGCAAGGGTCTCTCTCCACTGAGGAGCTGCGGGTTCAACAGGCGGTAATATATTTTCCTGCCTGATACAAGGGCATAATCTTCAACCGCGTTGCTCAATTATTCAGCCTTTTTGTAAACAATAGAAATGACAGAAATATCGTCACCTCCCATGTTAATACTCAAGCCATAGGGTTTCTCCGGTTGTATATCAATTTGTGCTCCTGCAGCCTTACCGGTCAGCTGCTCCCAGAGGGTCACGGCCTGGTGTACGCCGGTTGCTCCGGTGGGGTGGCCCCAGCCTATCAATCCTCCGGTAGTGTTAAACGGCACAGAACCTTTGCGGGAAGTGTGCCCTTCCAGCACAAAATCGGCACCCTTGCCATATTCGGCAAAGCCAATGGCCTCGGTGGCCATGATGCCGGCAATGGTAAAACAGTCGTGACATTCTACTGTACCCACCTGTTCTTTGGTAATCCCTGCCGATTCAAAAGCTTTTTGCACCGCTACTTTGGTGGTGGAAAGGCGTGTAGGTTCTGCCGGTGGTTTAGTGATATCCTCTTCCGCCTGACCAAATCCGAGAATTTCCACTGCATCTTTTTTGTCTATACCGCACCGTTTGAGTCCTTCTTCCGATACCACGGCAATGGCACTGGCACCGTCAGACACCTTGGAGCAGTCAAAGAAGTTGAGCGAATCCACAAATCCTTTTGGGTTGGGTTTCTGAATACCGCAGGCAATAAGGTCTTTTGTGGTATTGTGATATTCCTGGGCGGTGGGGCACAGTCTGGCGTTTTCAATGGCATTTTCGTACCAGCGTGCCATGGCATCACGGGGTTTTTCGGGTCCGAATTTTTCTGCGTAGGCTTTGGCTCTATCGCTGAATTTGCCCGGGAAGAAATAGGCATGGCCGGTTTTTCTCTCTTTGGCCCAGCCTGCTGCGGCCAGAATATCAGCACCATACACAGCCTTCACACTGTTTTGCACCTCCACTCCTACTACCAGCGCCACTTCGGCGGTTTCAGCAAGGATGGAACGCATGGCTGTGGTAAGCGCCAGGGCACCGCTACCGCAGGCCCCTTCCACCCTGACCGACGGCTTATAACGAAGCCCTTCATCGATATAAGGAGCAAACCCGGCAATATGCCCCTGCTGATTGAAACGCGATGCAATGAAGTTCCCGAAAACGGTTTCATCAACCTTTTCCGCCCCTCCTATCATTTTCAGCACAGCCTGACCGGCTTCTTTGATGTAATCTTCCAGATCAGGACGAGGCTTTTTAGGGTGAAATTCTTTCCTGCCGGTTCCCATAGAAATGGTGTTGTATCCGGCTATCATATATATTTTTCTGCGTAATTTCATTTTGAATGGATTTGATGATGTGTTTTAATTTTAAAAGATTGCTTAAGTAATGGGCTGTTCAGACTGCTTTGACCAGGGCTTTGTTACACATACTCATTGATGGGCCCGTAAGCATGAAAGAATCCTGTAAGCAGCACCGTATTGACATCCTCATTGCTGAAGGCCACCTTGTCTTCCACCAACTTGAGTCCAATTTCTTTGGACCGACGGGCATACTTTACAGCAAGCTTACTTCCCAGGTTGTCCATGCTTTTCATTTCAGCAAAATAACCCTTGAGGAAAGCATCTTTGTCCCTGTCACCTACCAGGGCTTTCCAGGGTTTCCAGGATGATGGGGCATCACCCAGCTCAACATCGCAAGCATGCTGCAAACTGCTTACCGGCTCATATTCTTTTTTGTTCACATCAAAAATGGCAACAGGCCTCCCCTTCTCATATTTCAGGAAACCATCCTTTTGAGAACCATCGGCATTCTGGCCCCCTTTCACCCCCAGATCGATCATTTTGTGGAGCAGGCTGCTGTGCAAATCCTCATCTTTCAGATAGGGATTCATCACACTCATGATATAAGAGCATACATCAATGCCCACATAATCAATCAACTGGAAAATCCCCATGGGACGAATAAGGAAATCCCGGGTAATCTTGTCAATCATGCACACAGCCTGGGTAAAGGGATACTTCTCTGACAACGCTTCTGCCTCATGAATGCCATGCAAGGCATCCCGCATGAAGTGTCCATTGCCAATAAATCCGGCAAAATCGGCCGAAGGAACTACTATCTTTCTGAGGTTTTTGGCAAATGTGTTGGCAAACTCCACCAGGTCAGGCTGGGTATGATCGGCTTTGATGATTTCTACCAGTTTCTGCACAGCAGGAGGATTGTAAAAATGCACACCCAGCAATCGGCCGTCAAGTCCGGCTTTCTTATCCAGTTCACCAATGGGGATGGAGGACGTATTGGTACAGAACCAGGGGGTTACCGTGCTGTTTTCATTGATTTGCCTGAATATTTTTGCCTTAAGCTCAGGATCTTCTTTAATGGCTTCAAAAATGATATGAGACTGATAAGTCGCTTCCAGCAAAGTGGTGGGTCTTACCATAAACAATACATCTTCAATATACTGATTGATGATTTGTTCATTGGTAATCAAGTCTTTTCGTTGTGCATAAGCCTCCCTGAGGAAAACAATCTTTTTCTCAGCCGCTTTGAGCACCTGTGCTTTCAGGTATCTCATGAGTCCCGGCAACGCTTCTCCGGATACATCCATGGCGTTGAGAACGTAGTGCTTGCCCTTGTTCTCAGGTTTGAGGCTCAAATCAGCCATCTCAATGGCGGTAAGCAGGAGGATGCCGCTTCCCATCTTTCCGGCTGCTCCCAGTACCGACACATTTTGTAATCTTTCTGCATAATCCATAATGTAACTTTTAGTTTTGATAAAGATTTCAGGTTTTATAAATAAGGGTTATTCGTAATCTCTCAATACAATATCTTCATTGAAAACCAGATATGCATTCATGGCCATGGCTTTCATCTCCCCTTCACCGGGAAAGGACTTTACCAGGCCGATGTGTTTTACTCTTTCGGTAATGTCATCCACCAGCAAATCACTGTAGGCCAACCCACCGGTAAGCAAGATACCATCCACTTCTCCTTTCAGCACGGTGGCCAGGGCACCGATTTCCCGGGCCACCTGATAGGCAATGGCCATGTACACCTGCCGGGCCTTTTCATCGCCTTCACGAATTCTTTTCTCTACCACAACAGCATCTTTGGTGCCCAGGTAGGCAAACATCCCTCCTTCTCCCTTGATTTTCCTACGGATTTCATCCCGGGTAAACTTCCCTGAGAAGCACAAATCTACCAGCTGCCCAACGGGTAATCCCCCGCTTCGTTCGGGCGACATAGGTCCGTCGCCGTCCAGTCCGTTGTTTACATCAATGATTTTCCCTTTGCTGTGGGCACCTACAGAGATACCGCCTCCCATGTGGGCTACAATCACGTTGACCTTTTCATAGGTGGTTTTGTTCTCCATAGCGAAAGTGCGGGCAATGGCTTTCTGGTTGAGGGTATGCAGCAGGCTCCGGCGCGGCAGTTCGGGCATTCCCGATATGCGGGCTATGTCATCCATCTCATCCACGCAGGTGGGATCCACAATCATGGCAATGACCTCCTCCCCTGCTTCTTTGGCCAGCTCCCAGGCTATCACACCGCCCAGGTTCGATTCATGCTCTCCCATGGGGTTGTGCATATCCTCCACAAGTTTTTCATTCACCCTGTAGGCACCCCCTTTCATGGGTTTGAGCAAGCCACCACGCCCTACAACGATATTGATGCTGCTGAGGTCGATGTCAGATGCTTCAAGCACTTCCTTTACTTTATTTTTACGAAATTCAAACTGATGTGCGATGCGCTCAAATTGCGAGAGGGTTTCCTGGGGATGTTTTACGTTGATAAGGAGTATCTCTTTACGGTTTTTGTAAACAGCAATTTTCGTGGAGGTGGAGCCGGGGTTGACAACAAGTATATTTGCATCCATAGGAGAGTAAATATTGTTAAACAATCACAGTTTTTTTTTACACCAAACATTTGTTTTAGAGCATCAACCAAAGATAATATTTCCCCTTGGTAAATGAAATAAAAGTTGGGAGAAATTTAGAGACGAGAGAAAAGTGAAAAGAGGAAAGTGAAAAGAGAAGATTTCAGAATGTAGAATGAAGGGTGAAGAATGGAGATTTCAGAATTTAGATTTTAGAATGAAGGATGAGGAATGGAGAGTAAAAAAGTGAAAAGTGTAAAGAGGAAAGTGAAAAGAGAAGATTTCAGAATGTAGAATGCAAAGTGAAGGGTGAGGAATGGAGATTTCAGAATTTAGATTTTAGAATGTAGAATGAAGGGTGAGGAATGGAGATTCAGAATGGAGGATCAGATTGCAGGGGTGTTGAAGCATGAAATTGCTGGATTGGAACAGCATTTATTGCACCGCCCCCAAATCCGCCAGGAGTGATATGATTATAGAACAGGACATGCCACCCTAGAAACCGGCGCTGCGAAAGCATTATATGTCAGCGAAATATTCTGGTAACAGCGCCCTTCGACAGGCTCAGAGACCATCACCTGAACCATCTGCACATTGAATCTTTCTCCACCTTCCCCCCTCATCTGCTTCTACCATTTCACTCACCACACTGACTTGCGTTGTTTTTTATTTAGACTTATTACAAATAAGCCTCTGGTAACTAATTTAACATTTAAAACTAATTCATTTGTTTTTATTGATTTATATTTACACTGTTTAACATACGGGGATTTGAACTCTATCTCCCACAAAAAGTGCCAAATCCTCCACCAAATTATTTCTTCAGTCGCTTTCATCATTTTTTGGCGAAGAAATCGGCTGAAATTATTATCGTCTTCCATCGGGTTTTGATGTGTGTCTGTTTTTGTGTTTTATCATTAATTCATTAGCATCACTTGACGGGATCCATATATGTATTATAAAATTATATTTTATCACTTATTTGCATAAGAAGTATTTGTTACCTGATATTTTAATATTCGGGATTAATTCCATAGAAACCCAAATACCGGTTTACTGCCGATGGCTTTTTATTGAAAACCGGAAAACTCATTATTAACTAAAAAACCACCCTTTATGAAAACAACCCTAATCACCGCAATTATAATTCTCTTTACCCATTTTTGCTTGGCGCAGGACTTTTGGGTAGAAATTAGCAGACCCTTAAATGAAGGAGTGTTTGCAGTATTGATAGATGCTGAATTAAATCTTATTACCGCTATGGGTAATTATGAAGGAGTATATTTATCCGATGATCAGGGTGAAACATGGATGCAAATAGGATTAGATGGAATAGCTGTGTATAGCCTACACATCGATCAAACTGGAAATATATTTGCCGGAACGGGAGGTTTTAACAATCTTTATCTCATGGAAAACACAGAAGAGGAATGGCTTCCGTTGATTTCAGGTATAGGTAACGTGTCCTCAATAATGAATGCGTCTTCTGGTAGTTTATTTATTGGAGGGTGGACAGGCATTTATATGTCAACAGATTTTGGTATAACCTGGGAACAGGTTTTAGAATTTGACATTGATGGTACATATGTAAGAGCCATCAAAGAAGGACCTGACGGAGTTTTATTTGCTGGCATAACTGCATTTTTTGGAGGTGGGGGTGTTTACCGCTCTTATGACAATGGAAAT
>JAABSE010000093.1 GCA_011390575.1 Sphingobacteriia bacterium | reverse complement strand
TAGGTAGTGGTAATGGGGCGGCGCCACGAGGCAATCAGCAGCCATTCACCATCTTCAGCCGGAGCAAACCAGGCGGTATAGTCAGTTTTACCCGGTGCCTGCGTTGATGGCTCTCCCTTCAGTAAAAACCGGTAGGTTTTACCCGCCTCCCAGTTGTATTGCAAATAGCTCTGTCCTCCCGATCCTTCATTCCCAAAGTCATTTACGGTCACATCATTTCCTTTGCGCAGGAGTTCGATGCGCTGGTCTTCGGGTATCTCATCAGGATTGTCAGTTTCATAGGGACTCCATACAGAAAACAACACCCGGCGTTCGGTTTCAGAATTTACCTGGTAGCCAAAATACCCCTGTCCAAAACCGTTGGCCATATAATAGGAGCCAATCACATCACTCCCCTGAGGCACAGTTACTTCGTTGTAAAAGTAATGAACATCGGAAGCCTGTGCAGGCACTTCATAACCCAGGTGTACCGATGGCCCTCGTCTGCCCCAGTAAAAATAGTCTTCATTGATATAATGCACCGTGCCTGAAGCAGCAGAACCACCGAGCAGCACATCAGAGATAACCGCAAAATCAAGACTCTCTTTGCTTACTCCCTGAATATCGAGATGGTAATATCCCGGTTCAGGAATCTCAAAAGTACCTATATAATGTTCTTCAAAACTTTGTGCAGAAATATCCAGTTCAAGAGTTTCCCCTTCAAAGGTTGCTTTAACGGCAGAAATTCCATTCTCAACCCTTGCATTTATCCCTATATGTATCTCGCCTCCCTTCTGAATCCGGAAATAGGTACGATGCACCATTTCAGGGTTGGTCCACGATGTAGTTTCAGGGTTCATAACCTGTTCATTATCGGTTCCGGGTTGCATAAAGAACCAGCTGTTTCCTTCCGTGGGTATTTTCAAACCCATATTGGGAGTTGGTTGAGGTTGATCCTCTTTTTCCTTGCATGAGACGGTAGTGAGCAAAAATGTCACCAGGACAAAAATCCAAATGTTTAAAATTTTCATGTAGTTGTTGTTTGGGTGAGTAAAACTATAAATTATCTTTTTCATTAAAGCAAGAAACCTTTAAAAAACAGGCAGTCATTTTTTTAACATTTCCTAAATTCCTTGACAAATCCTATTTCCAGAATCTAACTCTGCAAATCTAATTATTTTTTTTTATTTCTTTTGCTTCTTTTTAATTTTTATTACTATCTTGCACCCGCTTTTGAATTGTTTTGGTATTTTAACGATTGGCATTTATTAAATCCGGAATAAAGCAACCAGGATTAAACGACAAGAAAGGTTCATCCAAAACTGATCACCTCTGCAATTCGGGAAGCAAAAAGAATAATCAGGCAGCTAATTGCTGCATTTACCAACTAAACACAAACAACATGAAGCAATCCGGCAATGAATAATCGCATCTTCCTGATTCCGGACTCAGGGAAGCCATAGATTTTTCATAACGGTCAGTTTCATCAATTACTCATTTTAAAAGTTGCAAAAAGATGAAGAATGCAAGAAAAGGATTTTGGATTTACCCGGTATTGCTACTGGGATTTGCTGTACTTATTATTGTAGGTTGCAGCAAAGATGACGGGAAACTCCCCACTGTTACTACCCTTGAGTTAAGCGCTGTAACCCACAACAGTGCTACCAGCGGAGGGGTTGTAAATGATGATGGAGGCTCAAAAGTGCTGGCCATCGGACTGTGCTGGAGCACTTCAGAGAACCCAACGGTATCTGATTTTACTACCAGTGAAGGAAACTACACCATCGATGGTGTGGAAGAAAGAGAATTCACCAGCCAGGCGAAAGACCTCGAACCCCTGACCCAATATTACCTGAGGGCCTATGCGGCCAATGAAGCAGGTACAGGTTACGGGGAGCAGCTGACCTTTGAAACCGATGAGGCAGGACAAATCATTCATCCTCTCACCATTGACATGATTGATGCATGGACACAGGAAAGCTCTGAAGGGCCCAAAGAAAGCCTTGTTGACGGAAGCACAGCTACCTACTGGCACTCAGCCTGGTCAGCAGGTGTAGAGCCCTTGCCTCACTGGATTCAAATTACTTTCCCTGAATCTACCAATGTAGGAGGTTTCAACTACACTTTCCGCCAGCCCAGCGGCATTTCAGATCGCCCCAATCACTGGGATGTTCAGATTAGCTCCAATGGGACAGACTGGGAAACTGTATGGACCTCCCCTGCTGACCTACCCGTTGAACCCGTCGAAGAAATGCAAACACTGGAGTTTGACCAGAATTACACTTCACAATACTTCAGAATCAGAATTCTGGATACTTATGATAGTCGCGACTGGACACACCTGAGCACCATCGAGGTATTTGAAAACAGAAACTAACAATCCAACCTGATTGATAAAAGGCTACGTTGCCTGCTATTGATATAAATTCAGATTATTATAAAGACATATACATAAAAAGACACTCATACTTTTTAAAATTAATCACTTATGAAAGACTTAATAAATAACGCCCTATCAAAACTGTCCTGGCGTTTTTTTCGCACAGCATTCGCAATCGTTTGCGTCTCTCTGATAAGTTTGGCGCTTACCGGCGAGAATGTGCAGGGACAAACCCTCCAGATTAGAGGTACAGTTACCGATGCCCTTACCCAGGAGTCCCTTCCCGGGGTGAATGTTACCATTCAGAACACAACCACCGGAGTGGCCACCGATATTGACGGAAACTATACATTGCAGGCACCTGCCGATGCCATACTGGAATTCTCGTTTATGGGGTATATCACCGAAGAAATTCCTGTTGAAGGACGCACACGCATTGACATTCAACTTACTCCCAGCATCGATATGCTGGATGAGATCATTGTGATTGCCTATGGCACAACTTCCCGCTCCAACCTTACCGGATCGGCGGTCAGCATAGACTCAGATGACTTAAAGGATGTTTTTGCTCCGCGCATTTCCGGTCTGATTCAGGGCAAAGCTGCCGGAGTATATGCCCGCAGTGCAACCGGTCGACCCGGACAAACCGCAGAGATCAATATCCGGGGCAAAGGTTCTATCAATACCACCAACGCTCCCTTGTGGGTAGTGGATGGTATTGCTGTGGGACATACCGAGCCCAACCTCAACCCAGCCGACATTGAAAGTATTACTGTTCTCAAAGATGCTTCTGCCACCGCTCTTTACGGATCAAGAGCCGCCAACGGTGTTATCCTGGTACAAACCACATCCCCAAAGGAAGGAGCCTCCCAACTTAACTTTTATGCAACCACAGGGTTCACCAACCTTCACAGAGGCAACTTTTCACTGATGAACTCTCAGCAGTTGTATGATTATCACTCAACATGGAATACTGAATCGTGGTTTAATTCCAATCTGCTGGAAGTAGACACCGACTGGCTGGACATTGCCACCCAAACAGGTGTTGCTCAGGAGTACAGCATGTCGTACAATGGCGGTACTGACAAGGTAAGTGCTTATCTGTCGGGCACTTATTTCAATGAAGAAGCTGCCCTGAAAGGCTACGAATATGAAAGATATTCTGCGGTAGCAAATATCAATGTGAATGCAACGGATCGACTTACCCTGAAAGCAAACCTTTCGGGAAATTTAATCAATTCTGACAACCGTGAGCACAGCACTTACAATGCGTATACCTACATGCCCTGGGACCACCCCTACAAAGAAGACGGAACTCCCATAGAACCGGGCACCGACACTGAATACAACTGGATAGGCCGCGACAACAGCAACTACCTTTATAATTTGCAGTATAACTGGGGAACAGGAAGAACCAACAATTTAAGGCTCAACCTGGGTGCTGACCTGGAAATTACTGACTGGCTTACTTTTTCTTCCATGAACAACATCTCCTTTGGCTTTGGTCAAAGCGAATACTATACCGACCCCAGGTCAACCGGCGGTCGTGCCAACAATGGAGCTTACAACACAGGCTACAGCTTTTCGCGCCAGCAGCTCACCAACCAGATGCTGCGCTTTCACAACAACATCGACGACCACTCTTTCCAGGCTTTTGTAGCATGGGAATATGCTGACACTCACAGCGACAACAGCGATGCTACTGGTCATGGCATTACAGCCGGACTAAATGTCCTCAACGCTACGGCTTCCGCTGCAGAAGTACTGGGAGGCAAATTCCAGTCGGCCAGACAATCTGTGCTGGTGAACCTGCAGTATGTATATGACGACAGATACATGGGAACAGCATCCTTTAACAGGGAAGGTTCTTCTGCCTTTGGCCGGGAAAATCAGTATGGAAACTTCTGGTCCTTCAGTACGGGCTGGAACATGCACTATGAAGATTTCATGGCAGATATTGACTGGGTTAACGTAATGAAACTCACGGCCAGCTACGGTGAAGTAGGAAACTCTCCCAGCGGCTTTCCCCACCTGGGATATTATGAATTAACCGGCCAGTATGCAGGTATTCCTGCGGCACGCCCTTACCAGATTGCCAACCCTTTTATTACCTGGGAAAAAACCACTACCATCAACCTGGGACTGGAAGCAAGATTCTTCAACAGAGTTACGGCCAATGCTGAACTTTACGAAAGAGACAACTCAGGATTGCTATATTATGTGCCCTTGACCGCTCTTACAGGGTATACCGGTGTCTGGGACAACATTGGACGTATCAGAAACCGCGGGGTAGAATTATCGTTGCAACCTGAGGTAATCAAAACAAGCGACTTTCAATGGGATATCAACTTCAATGTTGCCTTCAACCGCAACCAGGTGATGGAGTTGTACGAAGGGCAGCCCATTACCTCCGGAAACATCCGTATTGCAGAAGAAAAAGACATGGACTCTTACTTTATGCGCGTATGGCATGGTGTTGACCCGGGCAACGGACAACCCCTGTGGGAAAGAGTTGTGGAGAATGAAGACGGCACACAAACCGTTGAACTCACGAATAACTATGCTGATGCTACCCTGCAATTTACCGGACAGACCATGTCTCCTGACTATACCGGCGGAATCATCAATACGGTCAGATACAGGGATTTCAGCCTGAGCGCCAACATTGGCTTTGTACAGGGAGTTTATATGTACAACAGCGACCGTCAGTTGTTCGACAGCGACGGTAACTACCCCACCTTTAACCAGATGAACCTGGCCGACGGATGGAGCCGCTGGGAAAAACCCGGTGATTTAGCTACGCATCCAAAGGCTATTATTGGCGGAAACAGAGATGCCAACAGACCGTCAAGCCGTTTCCTGGAAGATGCCAGTTTTATCAGATTGCGCAACATCACCTTTGCTTACCACCTGCCTGGCAATCTCAACCAGCAACTGGGCTTTTCCAGTGCAAGGGTTTATTTAAGTGCTGACAATGTCTATACCTTCACTGAATGGTCGGGCATGGATCCGGAAACCGGAGGGCTCTACCCCCTTACCCAAAGATTTATGCTGGGACTCCAAATTCAATTGTAAGAAAATAACAAATAAAAATATTCCATTATGAAAAACTTAAAATATATCCTCCTTTCAATCATGATAGCCGGTCTGTGGAGCTGTGATATCGACAGAGATCCTTTCCAGGACGTGGCAGATGAAGTGGTGTTTTCTGATGTGCTGGGTGTAGAAGCTGCAGCCCTGGGAACCTATGCCATTCTCAAACAAAACACTTTCATGCGCCCTTACCATTTTCATGGTGAATTTGGTGGCGACAATATCGCTTTGAGCGGCGCTACCACCGATGCACTATACTTTATGTATAATTACCAGCATGTGCCCAACAATTATCACCTCAACAGCTTATGGGTAGATTCTTACAAGGGCATCATCAATTGCAACAAAATCATTGAGAATGCTGACCGGACTGTTGGCCCACGCATGGACCATGTAATTGGCGAAATGTACTATCTGCGCGCATTCTTTTACCATACACTGGTAAACATCTGGGGACGCCCCTATGCGCAGGACCCAAATAGCAACCTGGGAGTTCCGCTCAAAACCGATGTGGATCGCGACAATGTACCCCCCAGAGCTACTGTTGCCGAGGTGTATGATTTGATTGTAGAAGACCTTCTCAATGCTGCCGAATACATGGCTGAATATGACCGCAATCCTGACGAAATGCGCATTTACGCTTCTCAGGAAGCTGCATGGGCTTACATTTCCAGGGTTTACCTTTATATGGGGGAGAATGAAAAAGCCATTGAATATGCGTCCAAAGTAATTGACTCCGGAAATTTTTCTCTTCTGCAGGGTGAAGCCTATACCAAATACCCAACATTTGTTCCCGAACTCAACCAGGAAACCATTTTTGCCTGCCGTTCGCTCAAGGATGAAGATGATTACAACTGGTATGCCGTAGGCGGAATGTACGCCACCATTGACGGAGTAGGTTGGGGTGAAATGTATGCATCACAACCTTACAGAGATTTGGTAAGTCAGTACCCGGAAGATCTACGCAACGAATTTATCCTGCCTCAGTATACGGAAGGTACCGATGAGCAAGGAAATCCAGAGATGTGGATCACCTACATCAAAACTACCGATGCCTCTGAAGGGAAAAAGATGTTTGTATCTTACAATGCAACCAAAGATTATGATACCGGCATCTGGAGCTACGTAAAAGAGGATGAAGTTTATGAAGTACTGACCGAAGCCTCAGGCGATGATACGCTTTACTACATTTTCGAAAACGATGTAAAAACCTATGTTAGCCTCGAACGACGAATGCTGACCCGCAACGGTTATCCTAAGTATTTTGTCAATAAGTGCTCCAACCAGGAAGAGCAGGCGCAATTATGGTCGCCTGTAATTTCAAGACTGTCAGAAATGTATCTTAACCGGGCAGAGGCATATGCCAAACTGGGCAATGAGGCTGCTGCCATCAGCGACATCAATGTGTTGCGTCAAAGAGCGGGCATCCCTTTGTACACCAGCGACATCGAAATTCCTTCAGGAAAAACCGTTTTTGATGTGGTAATGGAAGAAAGACAACTGGAACTGGCATTTGAAGCTCATCGCAGGTATGATGTTTTCAGGAACAATCTCACCCTCGACAGAAGGTACCCCGGAACACATGACCGCGGCAATGCCCTAATGCAGGTGCCTTATACCCATCCCAGGGTTGTAGAGTATATTCCTGAACCTCAATTACTGGCCCAGCCCAACCTGGTTAATAATCCCTAACAGAAGATAATTTCGGCATCACACCCTTTAGTGTCCGAAATATGAATCTGTGATGCAAATAAATTTGTTTTAACACGCTAATTTTACAGGGTCCGGCATGGTTGCACAATCTGTTGTGCCGGACCCATTTTTCAACAATTATTACACTATACCCAATAAAACCATTGTACTATGGCATCAACTAAAGGATTTCAAAAGAACAATTACATCCTCCCCCTGATCATCGTGGGGCTCATCTTTTTTGTGATAGGTTTCGGAATCGGCATCAGCGGATTTCTCACTCCTGCCCTTCGCTCGGCTTTTGATCTGAGCACCGGGCAATCGTACCTTGTTACAGCAGCCATTTTTTCAGCATTTGTAATTTTCGGACGTCCTTCAGCCTGGGTAATCACCCGCCTGGGCTACAGAAAGTCGATGGTTCTTGCTTTTATGATCATGGCCCTGGGGATGGTCTTATTTGTTCCCTCAGCCCGATCCATTAGCTTTCCGTTGTTTTTGCTGGCCTTATTTGTGGGAGGGATTGGCAATACGTTATTGCAGGCCTCGGTCAACCCCTATGTAACCATTATCGGCCCCATAGACAGTGCCGCCATGCGCATGAGCCTAATGGGCATCATGAACAAGATGGCCTGGTGGATCGCACCCCTTTTTCTTGGTTTATTTATTGATCTGCAACAGGTAGACATCAACCATATTATCATGCCCTTTTACCTGGTAGCAGGAATACTTTTTGTGCTGGGAGTGGCTGTTTATTTTGCTCCCCTGCCGGAAGTTATGGCCCAGGGAGAAGATATTCTGGAGGACAACCCCGAAACCAAATCATCTTATGCCAAAGGAAAAACAAGCATTTTACAGTTTCCTCACCTGCTGATTGGAGCTGTTGCCGTATTTTTTTACATTGGCATAGAGATTCTCCCCATGGCATCTATCATCGACTTTGCCAGGGTTACTTTTGGTGACGAACCCAACATTGAACGGTATGCCAAATATGTTACCATTGGCCTGGTAGCCGGATACCTTTTCGGTGTATTTACCATCCCCCGGATTCTTTCTCAAACCCGTGCTCTGACCATCTTTTCTGTACTGGGCGTCTTATCCACGTTATTACTTGTTTTTGGACCCGTGGAGTTTGCCTTCTACAGCCTGTTGCTGGTCAGTTTTTCCAACTCTCTCATGTGGCCTGCCATCTGGCCCCTGGCGCTGGCCGATTTGGGAAGATTCACCAAAGTGGGTTCATCCATCCTGGTGATGGGCATTGTAGGTGGGGCAGTAATTCCTCCCCTGTATGGTTTGATGGTTGATGCAAGCAAGGGTGCAGCCGAAACAGCTTCCGTTGCCAACTACCAGGCTGCCTACTGGATTATGATTCCATGTTATGTATTCATTCTGTATTTTGCATTGCACGGACATAAAATCCGCAGATAAACTTTCATTTTCTATATTAAAACTCTCATCATGTTACAAGAAATCGTTAAAATATTCTTCCCCTATAACATCCTCTCCGAAGCAAAGCCTTTTGGCAACGGACATATCAACAATACCTACAAAGTTGACCTTCAGGGTCAGGAACACAGCTACATCCTGCAGCGAATCAACACCGATGTTTTTAAGGATCCCATCGGCATTGCTGAAACCCATGTGCGGCTTGAAGAGGTTATTTTCAAAGCAAATCATCCTATCACCATTGCACGACTGATTCCCACTGCAGAAGGAAGAAAGCTGCACATCGACGAAGAGGGTGGCGTTTGGAGGATGACCTCGTTTGTTGAAAACAGCTATTCCATCGATGTGGTAACTGAGCCCTGGCAGGCAAAGGAAGCCGGAAACGCATTCGGCTGGTTTGCACGTACCTGCAGCACTCTGGACGCCAACACATTCAAAGAATCCATCAAAGATTTCCATCGGTTGTCTTTTCGTCTGGGCCAGTTGAACGATGCCATTGAAAACAATTCCGCAGGAAGGCTGGAAAGCATCAGGGAGGTAATCGCTTTTTACAAAAGCCGGGAAAAAGAACTCAGCAACATTGAGCAACTCGTGGATGAAGACAGAATACCATTGCGTATTGTCCACAATGACACGAAAATCAACAACTTACTTTTCAGAGAAAAAAAAGCTGCCGCAGTGATTGACCTTGACACCACAGGTCCCGGAATTCTTTACTACGACTACGGGGATGCTTTGCGCACCGGTGCCTGCACGGCCGAAGAGGACGAGAAGAACCTGAGCAAGGTGAACTTCAACATGGAGTCTTTTGAAGCTTTCACCAAAGGGTATATGGGGCAGGTAAAAACCATCCTCAGCGATGACGAAGAAGAGTTGTTCTTCCAGGCACCCTTCCTGATGACTTACATTATGGGCATCCGGTTCCTGGCAGATTACCTCAATGGCGACACTTACTACAAAACAGCCTATGCTGACCATAACCTTGTAAGATCATTGGTGCAGAAAAAGCTCATAGAAAGCATGGAAGCTCATAAAGACAAAATGAAGGAAATCATCCGCAATGCCATCAATGCGCTTCCGATTTATCCCTGACAAAAGAAAAATCACACAATAGATACAGAGAAATGAAAACCACACTGCTTATATTAGCCGCAGGAATGGGCAGCCGCTATGGCGGAATAAAACAGCTGGATCCGGTGGGCCCATCAGGAGAAACCATCATGGATTATTCCATCTATGATGCCCTTCAGGCAGGGTTCGATAAAATTGTATTTGTCATCAGGAAAAGTTTTGAGCAACAATTCACAGAACTGATTGTGAAGAAACTGGACCCCCTGGCAGAAATCCAACTGGCCTTTCAGGAAATCGACAATCTTCCGGCCGGATATGATTTCTCCCCGAAAAGGGAAAAACCCTGGGGTACCGGCCATGCCATCTGGACCGCACGCGAACAAATCCAGGAGCCCTTTGCCATGATCAATGCTGATGACTATTACGGCAGGGAGGCTTTCCTTACCATGGCAGATTTCCTTAAGCACAAAGCCCCCGGGAATCCATCTCATTTTGCCATGTGTGGTTACAAACTGGAAAACACGCTTTCTGAACATGGCACCGTTTCCCGCGGAGTATGTGTTACAAAAGACAACCTGCTGCAATCCATTGAGGAGCATACCCGCATCAGCAGAAAGGAAAGCGGGGTTATTTCTGATACCGGGGGTGAAACCGAAAAAGTCCTGAAGCCTGACACTTCTGTATCCATGAACTTCTGGGGCTTTACCCCCGCAATCTTTGACCATCTGGAGAACAAACTCCATACTTTTCTCAACGATTATGCGCAGGATGAAAAAAAAGAGTTGTATATTCCGTTTGTGGTGGATGATCTTATCCGTGAGAAAAAAGCGACTGTTAAAGTCCTTCCCTCCCACGCCCAATGGTTTGGAGTAACCTATCGTGAAGACAAGGAGATGGCTGTAAAAAAACTCAAAGAGCTGACCGGACAAGACTTTTACCCCGGGGAGCATGTATTGGAACACCTGAGAAAAAACAGCAAAAAATAATAAGTACAATAGAAAATTTAATTCAACTTTTAACAATTAAGGCAATGAGAAAACACATTATTATCAGTTTATTGACAGCAATTATGCTGCTGGCAGGTCTGAATTCCTGCAACAACACATCACCACAGTATGATCCTACACAGCCCTTTGAGGCGGTAGATGTATTTCCCACCCCTCCCCGCCCGGCAGGACAGAACCACGTGCTGGAGCTTAGGACAGAACCGCTGGAAAAAGTAAGGGTAGCCATCATCGGATTGGGAATGCGCGGACAGGGAGCTGTACGCAGGCTCAGCTTCATCGATGAAGTAGAAATTGTTGCATTGATTGATGTGGTACCTTCGAGCCTGGAAAGAGCCCAGCAGACCCTGGAAAGCATGGGAAGACCCCAAGCCGATGGATATACAGGAGCCGAAGACTGGAAAACCGTATGCGAACGTGAGGACATTGATTTGATTTACAACTGTGCACACTGGGAATTGCACACTCCTGTGGCCGTATATGCCATGGAAAATGGTAAACATGTCGCAACAGAAATTCCTGCAGCCCTTACCATCGAAGAAGCCTGGCAACTGGTAAATACGGCAGAAAAGACAAGAAGGCACATGATGATGCTGGAAAACTGCAACTACGACTTTTTCGAGATGGCCACACTGAACATGGCACAGCAAGGTCTGTTTGGCGAGATAGTGCATGCAGAAGGGGCCTACATCCATGATTTGCGTTCTATGCTTTTTGCCGAAGAAGGTGAACCCGGCCACTACTGGAACATGTGGAGACTGGAACACAACGCTGAAAAAGATGGCGCCCTCTATCCCATGCACGGTTTGGGCCCCATTGCTCATGCCCTCAACATCCACCGTGGCGACAAAATGGAATACCTGGTTTCTATGTCAAGTGATCAGTTTGGACTTACCGCATATGCAGAAGAAAAGTTTGGCAAAGATTCTGACTATGCCCAAAGAGAATATGCCAAAGGCGATATCAATACCACCCTCATTAAAACTGCCAAAGGCAAATCCATCAAGATTCAGCATGATGTAACCAGCCCCCGTCCATACAGCCGTATCCACATGCTGAGTGGCACCAAAGGGTTTGCCCAGAAATGGCCCCGCACCGGCATCGCTCTTGAACCCGATGCCCATTATTGGTTGTCAGAAGAAAAACTGGATTCCTTGCTACAGGAATATGAGCACCCCATTGTGAAAGCGGTAGGAGAAAAAGCACGTGAAGTAGGCGGGCACGGTGGCATGGACTTCATCATGGATTACAGGCTTATCTATTGCCTGCACCACGGTTTGCCTCTGGATCAGGATGTATATGATGCTGCAGAGTGGTCTTCCATCATTGAACTGTCGCAGGTTTCTGTGGCCAACCAGGGAATGCCCGTTAAAATCCCTGACTTTACCCGTGGTGCATGGGACGAACTGAAAACAGTGACCTACCATACAATAGATTAATCATTTATAATAAGGAAAAGCCATTGGCAATTCTTCGCTTTTCCTCCTTTTTCTTAGTTGTTTTTGTTTTTTGGTTTGAAACAGGAGTCTCCGGGTAAAACATTGTTTTGCCCGGAGACAACTCCTGTAAACCATACCATTTCTAACCTCAATCAATGTCCCCGATTATGAATCCCGATACAACTTCACCCTCCAACCTGCCTGATCTTACCTCTGATGTGGAAAAACACTTCTTCCATCTGTCAGGAATAAAACCTGAAAACTATCACACGCCCTACATTTGTGTGGACAACTTCCCAAAATTAGGCCTTTTCACCGCACTGCGTTTCCTGGAATGGGCAGCAGAAAACCCGGAAGGGGTCATCAGCCTGCCTACGGGCAAAACTCCTGAATATTTCATCAAGTGGACACAGTTGCTGCTCGACAACTGGAACAACGAGAAAGGAATAGAAATCAGGGAGAAACACGGACTTACAATCAAAGAAAAGCCTGTGCTGAACAACCTGCATTTTGTTCAGATTGATGAGTTCTACCCCATCAATTCCGCCCAGAAAAACAGCTTTTATCAGTATGTCATCAATTACTATCTCAAAGGATTCGGGTTGAAGGAGGAAAACGCTCTGTTGATTCGCAGTGAAGATATTCCTCTAGCAGAAGGGAAACATTTCAGCGAAATATTTCCCGACAGCAAGGTTGACCTTTCGCTTCGCTATCGCGAAAGCCGCACCCCACTGGAAGAGCTTCAGCAGCAGTCAATCTTTATGATCGACAACTGGTGCAGTGGGTACGAACAGAAAATCAGAGAAAAAGGGGGCATCGGATTCTTTTTAGGTGGGCTGGGACCCGATGGTCACATCGCTTTTAACACACGAGGCTCCGATATCTACAGCACAACCCGTCTCACAGAAACCAACTTTGAAACCCAGGCTGTGGCTGCCGGCGACCTTGG
>JAABSE010000092.1 GCA_011390575.1 Sphingobacteriia bacterium | reverse complement strand
GTTCCCAGACAATGGCAGGGTTATTCGTAACTCCCTGCTGGTTCATTGTTGCTGTAGTATGACCGTTGACAATCATAAAAGGATTGTCGTTGCCAGGCATATCGACAAAGTTATTGTGATAGGCGCCTGGATTGGTTCCTATTAAATACACACCTTCAGGAACCAGGCTGTTACTGCCTGCATTCTCAGGGGTAATGAAAAAGTAATCAGTGGCAAAACCTGTATTTCCATCGGAGAAGTCTCCGTTGGTAATCAGGTTGTCACCATAGTCCTGTGCGTAAGAAGCTGTGCCGCAACACAAGCTAATGACGAACAGTGCCATGATTACACTAAAAAAGTTGATTTTTTTCATAAGATTTGATTTTAGTTTAATTTAATTTGATTGTTTGTTTCTGAAAAAGGCTCTGTGTTTTTTTTCGGTTTTGGGTGTGAACCTTCGTCGGATTTCTAGTGTGTTTTATTTCAGGGGGTTTGTTTCATAGGCATCAAAGTTTTTGATTTACAATAAATGTTTTTAGTCTGCAAAAAATATCTGTTTGTAGGGTTTATGAATTTATTAGGATAAAAGTATCTTTGTTTTAGTAGGGTTTCAATGAGGATGTTCCCGTAATTTTGTATACGTATATACCCTTATATTTTTTGTTTTTTTGTGATGTAAAAAACACCTAATCAAATTGTTAGGGCTTTTTGGCTTTCTTTAGGTATTTTTTGCAGTTTTTCCTAAAAAGTAGTTTTTTGATTTTCAGAGAGCCAAAATCGTCGATAAAAAATGCAATAAATTCCCTCAATGGAGGGTTGGTTTTGATAAGGTTGATTTCGTTGGGGTTTGTGAATGCTGCCTCATTCTTAGGTGAATGATTTTTTTTGTTAAAACCACACATATCATGAAAAGGCTTTTACCTTTTTTTTATTACTTGTGGCTGTTTATTCAGGGGTCCATTACACATAAAAATACGGATCAAAAACTTCCCGGATTCATCAGCGACAATTATGCATTTACACCCATAGGATATGCTTGTGCTGATGTTGACTCTGTATCTGTTGATGCATTCTGGATGTCGAAATATGAAATTCCATCCGGTATTGTTTGTAAAAAAAGGGAATGAGTCACCAGGGAATACTCTTTTATTTAACACCCGTTAATAGTATCAGCTTCAGAAAAAATCAGGGCTTTTCTATCTTTGCGGGCACTTTGGAAAACCACTGAAATTTATGAAAGGGTATAAATTATTTCTTTTTCTGATGTTGCTTTGTTTCGTCGGCTCTGCATCCGTTGCTTCCCTCAGGCATACGCAACACCGCGAAATCAAAGCTGCCAGAGTCAGTGAGGCACCTCAAATTGACGGGATTCTTGACGATTCAGTATGGAGTAATGCGCCGGTAGCTGAAGAGTTTTTTCAGTACGAACCTCACAACGATCGACCTGCTGGTCAGCAAACACAGGTTCGTGTATTGTACGATAATGATGCTTTGTATATTGGAGCTCGTCTTGAAGATGATGAAGCCCGGAAAATCTTAACAGAATTGGGGCCCAGAGATTCAGGAAATGATGTTAATGCTGATCTTTTCTGGATAGATATTAATCCATTCAACGATGGCATCAATGGGTTCAGGTTTATGGTTTCAGCTTCAGGAGTGCAAACCGATATCAACATTTCGGGGGCAGGAGGCTCTGGTGGAGATGAAGATTGGGATGCGGTATGGATAAGTGCTGTCACCCTTGACAATAAGGGGTGGTCTGTAGAGATGAAAATACCTTATTCCGCTTTACGCTTTCCCCGGGGTGAGGTGCAAAAATGGGGGATTAATTTCTGGCGTGAGGTTAGACGCACCCGGGAGCAATCGAGCTGGAACTTTGTCAATCGCCGCATTGGTGATCCCCTGGCCTTTATGGGTGAGCTCATTGGTATTGAAGAAATTGAAACCCCCGTGCGGCTGGCATTATATCCCTATGTTTCTTCCTATCTGGAAAGAAACGGAGGGGGAGATGCGTGGAGCAATACTTTTGCAGGAGGTATGGATCTTAAATATGGTATCAGCAACAGTTTTACCATGGATATGACGTTGATTCCCGATTTTGGTCAGGTACAATCTGATGCCCGGGTGTTAAATCTCAGTCCACATGAGGTAAAGTACGACGAAAAACGTCAGTTTTTTACCGAGGGGATCGAATTATTCGGAAAAGCAGATCTCTTTTACTCCCGGCGAATCGGAAGCCGGCCAAGGGGGTTCGGCACAGTAGGCGACCAATTGGTTCGCAACGATTCTGTTTACGAATTGTTGGAAGAGAATCCGATTGAAACACGACTTATCAATGCGACAAAAATCTCGGGTCGTACCTCCGGAGGACTTGGCTTAGGCGTTTTTAATGCCATGACAGCCCCAGGCGAAGCCGTGGTGAGGGATACCCTGTCTGGAACCAGCCGCAGGGTTACTACCCAACCCTTCACCAATTACAATGTGCTTGTTGCCGACCAAAGTTTGCCAAACAATTCATACGTCAGTTTGATAAATACCAATGTATCAGGAAGCGAACCCGGATACATGGCCAATGTTTCAGGCACTGAGTTCAGAGTTATGGATTCTTCCAATGCCTACAGATTTAGTGGTATTGCTGCCCTCAGTCAGCAATACCGTAATAATAGTGAAAATACTTTTGGGTATACATATGATGTTTCTGCCGGTAAGGTGGGAGGTACCTGGCAGTATAGTTACAACCGGCTGGTTTACAGTGACACGTATGATCCCAATGATTTGGGTTACCTGGCTTACAATAACCTGGTGATGGATAAAGTAAACTTTTCCCATAATTTTTTCGATCCGTTCTGGCGGTTGTTGAACCTGAGAAATGAAGTAGTCGTCAACTACAACAGGTTGCATACCCCGGATACTTTTACAGGGTTTAACCTTGCTTATAACCTCAGAGCCCTTTTCGATACGCGGTTTTTTGTGATGCTCCGGTCCAATTACCGTCCCCTGGGAAACAGAGATTATTATGAACCCCGTGTGCCCGGCAGGTTTTTTGAAACAGACCCTGCATGGGATTCTTATGCCATGTTTTCCACTGATTACAGAAAGCGCGTGTATTTCGACGGTGATATCTCTTATGGGAGAATCCTGTCCGGGTATCAGCAGCAGGAATTCGGTTTTGAACTCGAACCCACCTTTAGGATCAGTGACAAGCTGAATATGGCTTATGGGTTTGAATTCAATAAATTGAGCAATGATGTAGGATTCGTTACTGTTAATGAACAGAACGATATTTATTTTGGAATGAGAAATACAGAGGTTTTAATCAACACCCTGGAGGGTGCTTACATTTTTAATAACAGTTTATCTGTCCAGCTCGATTTCAGGCATTACTGGTCGGTAGTGGAATACACGGATAATTTTTATCTTCTCAATGAGGACGGGCGCCTGGACGAGACTGAAGAAGCCCCCGGAGCCAGCAACATCAATTACAATGCTTTTACCGTGGATATGATGCTTGTCTGGCATTTTGCTCCCGGCAGCCAGCTCTCCATTGCCTGGAAGAACAATATTGACAGCCAGGTAGCTCAGCTTACCCGCAGCTACCGCGATAATCTGAGCTATATCCTGAAACAACCCCAGATCAATAGTTTGTCACTCAGATTACTGTATTACCTGGATTACCAGAAACTAAGGGGATTGGCAGGATAAAGGGTTGGGTTTAAAGCATAAAAAAACCGGCAACAAGGCCGGTTTTTTTTATCAGGGTTGTACGATTAAACAATCTTGGTTGTATGATTAAACAATTTTACCAATCAGGTCAACAACGCGGCATGAATAGCCATATTCATTGTCGTACCATGAAAGTACTTTCACGAATTTGCCGTCCATAACCTGGGTCATCAAAGAATCGAAAACGGAAGAGTGTGAGTTTCCGATTACGTCGGTCGACACGATAGGATCTTCACAGAATTCCAGTACGCCTTTCATGGGGCCTTCGGCAGCTTCTTTCATGGCAGCGTTGAGTTCTTCTTTGGTGGTTTCTTTTTCCAGTTCGGCAGTAAGGTCAACTACTGATCCGTCAGGAGTAGGAACCCGCATGGCGAAACCATCCAGTTTGCCTTTCAGCTGGGGGATAACCAGACCAACGGCTTTGGCTGCACCGGTGGTAGTTGGAATAATACTCATGGCTGCTGCACGTGCACGACGAAGGTCGCTGTGGGGAGCATCCAGGATAATCTGGTCGTTGGTATAAGAGTGAATGGTATTCATCAAACCACGTTTGATGCCAAACTTATCATTCAGAACCTTGGCAAAAGGTGCCAGGCAGTTGGTAGTACAAGATGCGTTGGAGTAAATTTTGTGCTCAGGCTTGATATCATGCTCATTTACACCTAACACAACAGTAGCATCAACATCATCTGCAGATTTTGAAGGTACAGTCAAAACAACTTTTTTGGCACCTGCCTCTATGTGCTTGGTGATCTTGTCGCGGCTACGGAATACTCCGGTTGCCTCAACAACTACATCAATTCCATGGTCTTTCCAGGGAAGGTTTGAAGGGTCTTTTTCTGCGTATACTCTTACCTTTTTTCCATTGATAATCAGGTTGTCTCCGTCAACTTCAACAGTTCCGGGAAATTTCCCGTGTACAGAGTCATATTTCAACAAATGAGCAAGTGTTTTGCTATCTGTAAGGTCATTTACAGCTACAATCTCCATGTCGCTTCTTTCCAGTGAAGCCCTTAAAGTTAATCTTCCAATTCTTCCAAAGCCATTAATGGCAACTTTAATTTGTCCCATATCTATTTAATATTTAAGGTTAAAAATTCCAGTTGCAAAGGTAAGCATTTTTGCAAGATTTATTTAGTACTTTGCAACTTGTTCTTTATCTGTCCGATTTTCAAAGCTTTTTTTAATGGATTTGTAAAATCAATTTTTAAATGTAATAATTTTGGATGTTAAAGACTGTTCAGGAATCTTTAAAAATACTAAATACCCATTCAGATGGAAGATTTAAATTACTTTATGCAGCAAACCTTTCTTGAAAACACCCTGTGGCAATATACCTCCATGGTTTTGATTATTCTTGCCGGTATAATTTTTAAGAAGTTTGTATCCCGTTTCTCCACCCGTTTATTGTTTCGGCTTTTCAGTAAGCATACTCAGGAAGTAACTGCAGAAAGATTTCATGACCTGATGCACAAACCCGTGGAGTTAACTATTATGTTGCTGTTTGTTTTTGTGGCGTTTACTCAGGTGAGTTTTCCGGAGCAATGGGATATGGCGCCGAAAAGCAGCTTTGGGGTCAATATGATTTTGTTTCGTGGCTACTTCATCATACTGTACATTTCTATTATTTGGATTTTTATGAGAATGGGCGATTTTATGGGGTTGGTAATGATAAGCCGGGCAGCAAAATCGGATGATAAATATTCGGGTCAGATTATTCCCTTTTTCGTTGATTTTATAAAAATCATCATCGTCATCTTTGGGGCATTTTTTATTCTGGGTGCGATTTTCAGTGTAAATGTGGGAACGCTGGTTGCCGGTCTGGGAATCGGTGGGCTTGCTATTGCCCTGGCCGCCAAGGAAACCCTCGAAAATCTGATGGGGTCTTTTACCATCTTCCTTGATAAACCCTTTGTGCAGGGCGACCTGGTGCGCGTAGCAGGTATTACAGGAGAGGTGGAAAAGGTTGGTTTCAGAAGCACCCGGATCAGAACCCTGGAAAAAAGTTTTGTTACCTTACCCAACAAGAAAATGATTGATTCGGAGCTGGATAATCTTTCCATGAGAACATTCCGAAGGGCTAATTTTATGGTGGGAGTTACCTATTCAACTACTCAGGAGCAGTTAAAAGCGATCGTGAAGGCAATCCAGACTTATATTGATAACCACCCCAATACCAACCAGGAAGGAAAAGTACGGTTTCATGAGTTTGGCCCCAGCAGCCTGGATATTATGGTCTTGTTCTTTGTGGATACGATGGACTGGACTACCTACCTGGATGTAAAAGAAGAGGTACTGTATGAAATTATCAGTATAGTTAAAAGCAACGGTGCCGAATTTGCCTATCCTTCCACCAGTGTTTATATTGAAAAAAATATAAACAATCCTTTAACTCAATGAGCCAGGACAGCATATCTCAAAACATTTATTAATTTTGCGCCATTATAATAAAACCGCTCATTCTAAGTTATTAAACCAAACAAGAAACAGGAAAATTATTCATAAATGATACAATCGTTTTTATTGCAGGTTCAACTGGGCAGTCAGGCTGCCGCAGACACATTGGCAACAGATATGCCTACGGAGGAAACCCTTAGTTTCTTTTCTCTTGCCCTCAAGGGTGGAATTGTGATGATTCCTCTTTTAATACTTTCCGTAGTGGCCATTTACATTTTCATTGAGCGGTATCTGGCCATAAGTAAAGCTTCCAAAGAAGAGTACAACTTCATGAATAACATTCGTGATTTTATTCATGAGGGAAGAATCGACAGTGCTAAGTCGCTTTGTAAAAATAACCATTCACCGCTTGCACGCATGATTTCCAAGGGAATTACACGCATCGGCAGACCTCTCAACGATATCAATGCAGCCATCGAAAATGTGGGAAAGCTAGAAGTAGCCAAACTTGAGAAAAATATTGCGTTTCTTTCCACAGTAGCTGGAGCGGCCCCCATGATTGGATTTCTCGGAACAGTGATGGGAATGGTAAGAGCATTTTATAACATGTCTATGGCCGGTAATAATATTGATATTTCATTGCTGGCAGGAGGTATTTATGAAGCCATGATTACAACCATTACTGGTCTTATTGTGGGTATCATCGGTTACATTTGCTATAATATTCTTGTTTCGCGCATTGAGAAGGTAATTTTTATGCTGGAAGCCAGGGCAACCGAGTTCATGGACCTGCTGCACGAGCCTGCTTCCTAATCTGATACAACTATGGCAATTAAACTCAGAAATCCAAGAAAAGCAGAATTCAACATGGCTTCCATGTCTGACCTGGTTTTTCTATTGCTGATATTTTTCATGCTTACCTCTACACTGGTGGCGCCCAATGCTATTAAGCTGCTTTTGCCTTCCAGTGAGAGCCGCACCATGGCAAGTCAAACCGTTACAGTGTATATCAATGCTGAGAACAGTATATTCCTGGAAGAAACACCGGTGGACCTGGATGCCCTGCAAAGTGGACTGGTTGTTGCATTGCAGGGACAGGCTGATGGTTCTGTGGTGCTGCGTGCCGATCAGAGTGTACCCGTGCAATATATTGTAAGTGTAATTGATGTGGTGAACAACATTAACAGTATGTCTCAGACGCAACACAGAGTTATTCTGGCCACCCAGCCAAGAAGATAATTATGGAAGAAGAAAACAAAAAATACAAAAACAGAGCGCTCATTGGAACCATTGTGTTTCATGCGGTACTGGTTTTGTGCATTGTACTGTTTGGGTTGACTACCCCGTTGCCCCTTCCCGAGGAGGAAGGAGTGCTGGTGAGTCTTGGTTTTTCTGAGCAGGGTATGGGTGATCGACAACCTCTCACTTCTTCACCCCCGCCTCCACAGCCACAACCATCGCGTTCGTCAGAAGCGGCAGAGGATGTGGCAACCCAAAGTACGGAAGAGTCTGTGGCTATTCCTGACACTCCCAGAGACAGAGAGCAGCCACGGGAAACTACCCGGCCTGAAGAAAGACCCCGCCCGCAGGAAACCGTTCAGGAGCAACCCCAGCCGGAACCTGAGCCACAGGTAAACCCCAACGCATTATTTCCCGGGCGTGACAGACAAACCACCACCAGCCAGAACCAGGGCGATACAGGAGAACCCGGCAATCAGGGGCAATCCGATGGAAGTACAGATGGTACTGCTACCACAGGAGGAGGGCAGGGCGATGGCCCTTCTTTCAGTCTGGCCGGACGAAGTGCCAATCATTTGCCTAAACCCGACTACACCTCCCAAACCCAGGGGAGGGTAGTGGTATCCATAACTGTGAACCGACAGGGACAGGTTACCCGTGCAAGAGCCGGGGAAAGAGGATCCACCACTACCGACCGCGTATTATGGGCTGCCGCTGAAGCAGCAGCCATGAAAGCACGGTTTGATGTGAAAAATGATGCCCCCCACGAGCAAATCGGTACCATCACCTATAATTTCATCAGGAACTGATGCGTTATCAGCAAACCCTTGACTATTTGTATGCCCAGCTGCCCATGTTCCACCGGATTGGTCCGGCGGCATATAAAGCCAACCTGGATAATACCCTCGCTCTTGCTGAATATCTCGGCAATCCGCATGCAAAGTTTAAAAGCATACACATTGCCGGGACCAATGGAAAGGGTTCTGTAGCCAATATGCTGGCCTCTGTTTTTCAGGAAGCCGGATACAAAACGGGGTTGTGCACATCGCCCCATTTGAAAGATTTCAGAGAACGCTTTCGCATCAATGGAAACAAAATCCCTGAACAGTTTATCACTGATTTCGTCAACCAGCACAAAGATTTTTTTCAATCCCTGAAACCTTCCTTTTTTGAGCTTACCATTGCCATGACCTTTGATTACTTTGCCCGGGAACAGGTTGATATTGCTATCATGGAGACCGGACTGGGTGGCAGGCTGGACTCTACCAACATCATTACACCCGAAGTATCGGTGATTACTAATGTGGGCCTGGATCATACCAATTTGCTGGGTGATACTGTAGAGGCGATTGCATGGGAAAAGGCCGGGATTATAAAGACCGGAATTCCTGCTGTAATTGGCAAATCCCGTCCCGAAGTGGTTGGTGTTTTTGAACGAAAGGCCCGGGAAGTGGGAACAGATATTTTCCTGGTTGAGCAAAACTACCATATAGAATCTTCATCTTTAAAGAACCGGGAGGATCAACCTCTTTTGCAACTTGCCATTCATAGCAAAGGCTCCACAAGGATAGTTGAATCAGCCCTCACCGGAACGTATCAGCATGAGAATATTCTTACCGCTGTGGCTGCTGTAGACATGATCAACCGGGAAGGATCGTTTCATCTTCCCGAAAATGCCCTGAAGGCAGGTTTGAAAAATGTGATCCGCAACACAGGAATAGCAGGCAGGTGGCAAATTCTGGAAAGAAAACCCCTGGTGATTTGCGATACCGGGCACAATGCTGATGGCATCAGGAGCATCATGGAAAATATTGGTCAAACACCTCACCGATATTTACACTTTGTTTTGGGTATGATGAATGACAAAGATATCAGTGGGATTTTACAGTTGCTTCCCTCAGAAGCAACTACTTATTATTTCTGCAGGCCTGATGTTCCCAGGGGACTCAATACAACAATGCTCAGGCAGGAAGCTGAGCAGGCAGGGCTAAAAGGAAAAGAATATGATTCCGTTGCATCGGCTTTTGCTGCTGCGAAGAGCGCCGCCGGGCAGGAGGATTTGGTTTTTGTCGGGGGGAGCACCTTTGTAGTGGCAGAAGTGGTTTAAACCTGCAAGGAGTATTCTCTTTGCATTTTATACCATATCTGATCGATGCTCAAAAGTGAATTGGGCATGACAAAGTCAGGACAATGATGACTAATGTTTTTGAAAATAAACCGCTTGCATTCTTCCCACCTACTGGTTTTGCTTAAACAGTAATGGTATTTGTACATTATCCTTACATCTTCAGATAGACTCATCTGGCCTTTAAATAGCTCACAGTTGGAGCAGAGGGTACACTGATTATTCATCCTGTCAATTGTTAGCATTTGAATATTACCGGAAAAATGCCTGTTCTTAGGAATTGCATTCAACTTTTGTTTTTCATAAGGTTTTCCACCTGAAAAGGGGTATTATTGCGGCAGAAGTGTTTCCTGATATGTTTAACTTCACATTTTTTCCGTGGCAAAGTTACATTAATTTAACGTGAAAGCAAGAAAAAGGTTATGCTAAACAGTAAAAAAGAGAGATGCAGATGTAAATTACTGTGACAAGGGGGTGTTTTTGTCTTTTCGGAAGTACTTTAAATGAAGATCTTCCCCATCGAAAACGGCGTAGGAAAAGCTCTTTACCCACTCCCCGGTGTTGATGTATCTGGCTGTACCACTGATTGTTATGTCCATAGGGAGGTGACGGTGACCAAACAAAAAGTAGTTGTAGGGTTTATGTTTGACCAACTCTCTGCAAAAGTTTATCAACCGTTCGTTTTTTTCTCCTAAAAATATTTCATCTTTGCTTCCGTTGGCCAACCGGCTTTTTCTGGAGAAATACAATGCCAACGATGTTCCGAAGCCTGGATGCAACCATGAGAACAGTTTTTTGCTGACCGGACTGGAAAAAACACTTTTCAGAAACTTATATCCGTAATCTCCGGGGCCCAGACCATCGCCATGGGCGATATAGAAAAGTTTTCCGTTGACTTCCTTCTCCAGGGGTTTGCGGTGCATGATAACGCCCAGTTCCTTCGTGAAATAGTCAAATATCCACATATCATGATTGCCCGTGAAATAGTGTACCGGAATACCTGAGTCGGTAATACCAGCAATTTTTCCCAGTAATCTTACAAATCCTTTGGGAACTACACTTTTATATTCGAACCAAAAGTCAAATATGTCTCCCAGTAGAAATATTTCTGAAGCGTCCTGACTTGCTTTGTCCAGAAATTCAATGAGCAGCTTTTCTCTTTTCAGGCTGCTCTGGTAGTCGGGAATACCCAGATGGGCATCGGAAACAAAGTATATGATGTTTTTCTTTTGCACTATCTTTTCTTTGGTAGGCAAAGATATACATTCACAGGCATACCTGTGAATAGTTTTCGATGCTTTTAGCGTTTTGCATCCATTAATCAGCGTCAGCTCTTTTCCTATATTCTTATTTTTCGTATCTTTAACCGGTCTGATGTCGTTAACAAAAGGAAACAAAATATAACCCTCAAAAAAAAAGCTATGAAAAAAATATTGGAAAAATTAAAGAAACTGGAAACCGGGGAAATTGAACCGAATATTCTGAAAATGACCCTCAATGCATTCGATTTTGCCAGTGTCGATTACATGCAATACCTTGATGAGAGCAAATTTGATACTTACCACAGGGTCACCATTATGGAAGCTCCTATAAAGGTTTTCTTAAACGTATGGCCGGCTGAATTCCAGCTTCCTACGCACCAGCACAACAATTTCTGGGGGTATATCGCCGTACTGAAAGGATTGCTGACAGAAACCTCTTTTGTTTATGATCCTGATGATGCGCAGCTATCCTGTCATCCTCCCAAAAGCTTCAGGAAAGGGGAGGTGATTTTCGAACCCCTTAATGTAATTCATCATCTTCAGAATCCTTCTCCCTCAAAACCTCTGGTTACAGCACATTTTTATTATCCTCCTGTTTATAATTATGAAGGCGTGATGGTTTTTGATATCAAGAAACGAAGGGTTGCAGAGCTCACTGCCAAAGCTCCGGGTATTTCTTGGGATCATCCTGCCGATTACTATGCAAGGATAGAAGAAGATGCTTTCTCGGTGGTAAATCTCTGGTAAGTAGATATATATTTATCCTCAATCTTGCCATGGTTCATGATGGGGCTCATATCTTTGTTCTTTTCGCTTTGGAATCTGTCAGTTAAAACTGACGGCAATGGAAAAGAGTAATTTCAGATATTCTTTAATCAGAATAACAGCAAATGAAGGTTTCTTCTGGCCTCCATCGGGTTGAGCCTTTGAAAATCAATGGAAAATGTGATTCTTTGATAATAATCGTCGAGCTTGTTAAGTTCGGCGATTTTTTGTACATCGGCGGATGCAAAGAGTGGGAAGTTAATGGTGAGGATATCTTTGAAAAGAATCAATTGAGCCCCTCCCACCCAGGGAAACTGATGGGTGCTGATAATATCCTTGCCGGCCCTGTGGTAGGTGCCTGCATCCATGTATATACGCAATGGCAAAACGGGCAGGTCGAAAGCCAGGTTTACAGCAGCAAGCCAGTCCCAGGTGAGTCCCAGTGGGGTGGGGTATTTGAATCCCCCGAAAGTTTCGGTGGTTTGATTGCCCCACAATGTGCCTGGCAGACTTTCATAACCAGGAAAGTTTTGGTCGAAAACAGCAGATCTTGCAGGGGTGATTCCCTGCAGACTGAATCTGAAGTCTGGGGCTGAAGGGTTGTCGGGTTGCAGTAGAAATCTTCCGGCAAACAACCGGATATGAAGTCCTTCTTTCCGGGCATTGACCGGAATCAATGTCTTGACCGTAAAACCCACCCGCAATGTACTTTCAGCCTGCAGAATTTCCAGCGAAAGATAATAAGGCCTCAGGGTACTCTGGTTGCTGTGGACCAGCGACAGGTTGTTAACGTAATAGTTTTCGTTGAAAATGAAAGGTTCAGCATTGGCAAAACCCAGTCGTTGGCGCTGTATCAGGAAATTGGTAAAGTCAATGTAGGTTGCAACCCTTCTGCTGGATAGCGGTGACGTAATATGGGCCTCAAATGAGGTTTCAAGCTGGGTGTATTTGCGGTCATTGCGTCCTGAGTTCAGACCATAACGTTTTACTTTTGTGCCTGTTCGCACAGCATGCAAGCCCTGCCTCGCAGGATAAAACTCTTTGGATACCCAAGCCGTTCCCACAAGGTCATCGCGCAAGGTGCTGTATTTGGGCATGACAAACCATTCGAAAGACTTAGCCGGAAAAACATAATTGTAAAAGGCCATGCCTGCCATAACCCCGTCATTGGCATTGTATCCGGCTACCGGCAGCCAGTAAATATGGTTTTTCCGGTCATTTGTCAGTCCTCCCAGGAATTTCAGTTCCGGCAATTGCAGATTTCCCTGGCCAACCACTCTCCTGTTATTCCTGCGCTGTATTTCAGGGATAAGTCCCTCGTGGTCAATTTGAAAAGCATCAAAAGATTCGCCTGCGAAGAATATCTCTGTTTCGCCGGTGAAAGGCTCAATCCAGCGGGTTTCTGTTATCTTTCCTGCCCGGAAAGCACTTAAAGGGAAAGGAACCCCCAGTTCGCCGCGGTTTCGGATTTTCAAAACAAATCCTTCGGTTTCTTTTCTGATGTTGCTGATTTCCAGGTTGATTTTTTTGTCTGATCCGATCATGCCCTCAAAAAACCACGATAAGTCTTTGGATGATTCCCTGCTGAAAACCTCT
>JAABSE010000091.1 GCA_011390575.1 Sphingobacteriia bacterium | reverse complement strand
TACAATCCATAAAACCGGGAATCTATTTTGTAACCATCCAAAACGCTCAAACCAGGATAACGGAAAAAGTTATCTTAAAATAATTCAATGCAGCCTGAACCCGTAAGAAGGTTATGGCAAAGGTTAACGTTGTTTTCCCGTAAAGGTTAACCCAACAAAGAATACTTTTTTTTGAGAACAGATTCATTAATGTCCTTGCCCCGGGACAAGCGTGAATCTGTTCAAATTTCGGAAATACTCCAATAACATGGGTAGTTATTCCCGTACATAATTCAAAAATTATTAAGTAACATGTTACTATCTGATCAAGACCAGACCCCACCAAAGCAACAAAAACAGTGGGCTTCATAAACAAACACATAGCAAAACAAAATTGCATGATTGTATTTTTTGTTTTACATTTATAATCAATAACAGAATATGAATAGTGAAAATTAAGGCTAATCTAATAGAAAGATAAAGCAGTAACCTAACAATCTATCTTTATGCTTTTTAACTCTCTGGAATTCCTGTTTTTTCTTCCCATAGTTGTAAGTATCTATTTCCTGATGCCTCCCAAATTCAGATGGGCTTTGCTTCTTCTGGCCAGCTATTATTTTTATATGTGCTGGGATTACAGATACATCGTTCTGATTATGGGATCTACCACGGTTGACTATTTTGCCGGCATCGGCATACACCGTTCGCGCAATAAAACAGTCAAAAAATGGCTTTTGGCAGCCAGCCTTACCGCCAATCTGGGATTGTTATTCTTCTTTAAGTACTACACTTTTTTCGGGAACAATATCAATCTGTTATTTGAACGCTTCAACTTATTTGCCGAAGTACCCTTATACGATTTTCTGCTGCCGGTGGGTATATCTTTTTACACATTCCAGACCCTGAGCTATACCATCGATATATACCGTGGCAAGCAAACGCCTGAATACCACCTGGGTCGTTTTGCTCTATTTGTCTCATTTTTCCCTCAACTGGTAGCCGGACCCATTGAACGTTCTGTCAACCTTCTCCCTCAATTCCGGGAGCAGTTTTCATTTGACTATAACCGGATACGGGATGGTATTTTGCTCATGTGCTGGGGATTTTTTAAAAAAGTAGTTATCGCAGACAGGCTGGCAGAATATGTAAATAAAGTTTATGAAACTCCTGAACTTTTCAACGGGATGCATAGTGCTCTGGCCACATTTTTCTTTTCCTTTCAGATCTACTGCGATTTCTCCGGTTATTCCGATATTGCCATCGGTACTGCACTCATCATGGGCTACCGGCTAATGACCAATTTCAGAAGACCTTACCTGGCTTCAAGTATAAGAGATTTCTGGCAACGATGGCACATTTCACTGTCCACATGGTTTCGTGACTATGTTTACATTCCCCTGGGAGGTAACAGGGTTGCCAAATGGCGCTGGCAGTTGAATTTGTTTATCACTTTTACCGTTAGCGGCCTATGGCATGGTGCAGAATGGACCTTTATAATCTGGGGAGCACTTCATGGGTTTTATCTCATTTTTGCTATCTGGACACACAAGCAACATGCGATGTTTAATACCATGTTCAGGTTGAACAATCATCCTGCGCTACTTAGCGTGTTTCAGAGTATTGCTACTTTTATTCTCGTTTATATTTCGTGGATTTTTTTCAGAGCAGCCAACACCACCGAAGCTTTTACCATTATTGCCAATCTGTTTAACTGGTCAGATGCCGGCAGCATAAACATATTCAGATTTCCTGTTGACATGTATATTTCTTTGGCAGGAATTGCAGTTCTGCTTGTGGTGGAAATTCTTGAAGAAAGATATCAACTCTACCGAAAAATTAAGTTTACCTCTTATAAATCCCTTAAATGGATTACCCTTGCTATTCTCATTTTTACGATTATCATATTGGGCGTATGGGATGAATCAGACTTTCTTTATTTTCAGTTTTAAAATCGAAACAATTCTGCAATGCTCAAACCTGATAATTACTTATAGAAAACAACGATACCTGTATCGGTATGCAATACAATAGTCACAAAATAGTAGTTTGATTTTACAGGTGTCAACCATTCATTGTTTAACAACCTCATACAATAATATTATGAACACCCGATTGCTTAAGACAGCCATTTATGTTTCCGGTTTACTATGCTTCTATGGTTTTCTGGCTATACGAATTGAGCCATTATATAATTTAGTTCTTTCAGAAAAAAAACAAACCAGCTATTGGGACGATAATAAACATGGTGAACTATATTACTTTAACAACGTCTGGGATTTCCGCGAAGAGATCCCTCCTGTTGAACCCAAATACCAATACTCTGAGGAACATCCGGAACTGGAAGAAGCAGATATTCTGACTTATGGCGACAGCTTTTTAGATTTTTCGCGTCATACACAGCTTTCCAAAAGGCTTAATGATTCATTGAATGCCGATGTATTTTATGAATATTCGGTATACCCGCAAAAGCATCTGGCCAATAAAAATTACGAAAACCAGGATCAGAAATTATTGGTGTACACCCGAACGGAAAGGTGGATTCCCATAACCTTTGGGGAAGATGAATTTGGAGATGTTCTTGATAATACCCCCTCCCGGAAAAAGGGCAACACAGAATCTTCATCCCTGATTAAATACAGTAAAAAGCTGCTCGATATACTATTTTATGACCGTAGTGAAGAATTGTACAGTGCCTTATTGCAAAGATCTTACGTGGTTGGTTATATCAACTCAGCCATTTCTACCCTGAAATTCAGGTGGTTTGGCTATGTATCCTCTTTTACTCCCAGGTATACTTTTACAGAAGACAGACCATGGCTCTTTTTTCATGATCAACTTGGAGACACAAAATCAAGTTATTATTATCAGTTTACCGATGATGAAATCAAACAGATTGCCGGTAAAATCCATGAATTCTCAGAGGATTTAAGTGACCATTATAACCTCGAACTGGTGTTTATGCCCGTTCCGTCAAAATTCACCATTTATCATGATTTAATTGATCCGGTAACACCCTATAACGGTTTTTTGCCAAGGCTGTTTGAGCAACTGGATAAAAAGGGAGTTCATTACGTAAATCTCTATCACCCCTATTTAAATGCAGATGAATATGTGTTTTATGGTACAGATGAGCATTGGACAGAAGCGGGAGTTTCAATAGCTACCCATGAGCTCCTTAAAGAGCTTAAAGAACTGGGCGTTCAGTAGTCATCAACTGAACTTCTCCTTCCATTTGCGCTTGAAAAGGGTAAGAAATTCCTTGAAGTGGAAGTTGTTTCTATAGTAATAGACAATATCATCTACAAAGCGATCACTGGGGTTGCTATCATATAAAGATTGTGTTTCAGAAAGAAAAATCTGATTACCCTGGCGGTTAAATATTACATTCAATTCATGGGGTTTCATAACCATGTTATAACTTCTGGCATTATTTTTACCCGGTATTCTGGATAATACAAACTCACTCTTCAACGCTGTTTTTTCTTTATTTCCATAAAGATTTACCTGAAAATCAAAGGCTTTCAGATCGGGGTTGTGCTTTTTGAGGATATCAGGTAAAATCTCAAAAAAGGAATCATAAATGCTTTGCGATTGAGAAAGTTTACCAAAGTTGAATTTCTTCTGATGGATCAAAAGGGGGCTTTGGTAATATACGGTTTCGAGTTTGCGATGCGTTCCCGGGTCGTCAAAGTTGCAGGCCAGAGCTATTCGGGGAAATACATAATACTTGCGATGCAGGATCATGTAGGTGATGTAATTCTTTTTCCAGGAAGAATTGGGCCAACGCTTGACGTTGCCAGGTACCTCTTCAAAGGAACTGATAATTTCGGGCCTTCCGTTAACTTTAAACCATTCCAGGAAAGGTTTCCACATTTGCCAGGTCCATATTTGTCCCCATGAAGCCTGTTGAAGAAAATAATTATCAAATCCATCATCAACGGCCGTAAAAGGCCAGGGGTTAACTTTCTGTTCTATACGATTGTAATTAAACAATGATATTCCGGCAATATTCGGGTCATCTTTGTAAAAGTCAAGAGCCTGCAGGGTATAATCATAATACCATTTTGAAACAAACAAATCGTCTTCCAGGAAAACGACCGACCCGTACTTTTCTGTAAGTCCTCCACAAAAATTAAAATGGTCTCTCAGTCCCAGATTTTTTTCATGATAAATAACCTCTTTGGGGCCAAACTTCCAGTGAAAATCATCAGCAAATTTTTTCACATCAAGATTCTGATCATGCTCATTATCTATACTGATAACCAAGCGTATATGGGCATCAGAGGGATAGTAAGCACCGGCCAGGGAATCAAGAAGACGCTCAGCAGGCTTTACCCTGTTATACAGAGCAACTACAATGGCAGGGAAAGTTTGAACCATTATCTTTATACATTTAGAACAACAAACTATACAAATAGTGAAAACAAATTTTCACCTTACAAATCACGATCATCCTTTAAAAAACCTTGCACCAATTCTGTTTTCTTTAAGCAGACCACTTGCATACTCTGAAAAAGTAAAGGGTCTTTTCAGAAATTTTTTATGCCATTTCAAACAGGCCCGGTTATTCCTAAGGCGTGATTTTAGAAGAAAATAAGCATATCTGCGTCTTATCAGTTTATATTTTGTGTCCAATTCGGGGAAAGAGGGTAAAAATCTGTGAATCCTGGACTCCTTGGCATGCCACAAAGTTTTAAATTTCTCGGCCGTGGTCACAGTGCCTGCTTCAGCATGTCGTCGGGTAAAGTTTAACACAGAAAAATCAAAAACCAGGTCGGTAATATTAAACATTTCGTAAGCTAATCTGGTATCCATATGGATATCATCCACAGGGAAAATTTTTGGAAAAAACGTCAGTCGCTTCAGATGCTCAACCCTGAAAAACAACTGGGTGATTGAGCCGGTAATTTCCATTTTATCTTTTAGATGATTAAGTAAAATATCTTTTCCATTATAGGGATTCCCGGTAAAATAATCGATGCCAAACCCATCTACCCTGGTTCCCACGAGCCTGTAGGAAGAACCGATACCTGCTGCCGGAAATTTTTCCATCAAATCAACCATTTTTTTAATGGATTCAGGAAAAATGACATCATCGGCCTGCACTACTTTAAAATATTTTGCTTCATCGGAAATATAGTCTACCGTTCGGTTCCAGTTACTGGCAATATCGAAAAATTCGGTATGATTGTGCAGATGAAAGCGATTGTCATCCTTGATAAACTCAGAAACAAACTCCCGGGTTTTATCAGTACTTGCATTATTTACTATATGGCATTCAAAGTTTTCATAGGTTTGATTTTTGATGCTTTCCAGGGCTTCAATTATATATTTATCTCCATTGTAAACCGGAACACAAACCGTGACTAATGGAAGTTGGGCTTTAGAGGTATCCATATAAATGTTTTGTTAAGTTTAGGATTTCATTTGATTATCAAAAAAATAAAAAGGCCAATATAAAACAATTTACCAGGTCAATCAAGGTATTTCAGATTTTCCCCAGTATTTTTTCTGCCTCGTTATACCCTCTCAAATATGATTCATCAGACCAGGCATAATTCCAGTCTGCAAATCTACCACCAAAATGGATATCATTTTCCATTAAAAACCCATGCAACAAATCCACATTCTCTTTTCGGTCATGATCGAAAACAATCTGGGCAAAGGGTGATAACCAAGCCTTTTCTATTAAAATTTCATCATTAATCCGCAATATCCCAAGTTTGATCAATTCATCCTTAATAATTGGAATAAAATCCTCAGGAGACCTGGTAAGGGGCTTGTATTTATCGGAAAAATAAATTTCCACCTGCACACTGCTACAACCCGGAGGGACATTGCCCGGGCCAAACATGCCGGGAAAACTCAACCGGGTGCTGTAAAAATCTTCATCATATACATACCGCCAATGCGCAGGACTGATCGGGTTTCTTTTTACGCCAAAGTTGACCAGAACGCATTTTGTCCATGCCAGTTTGTTGACGGCATTTTTGATTTCCGCCGGGCAATTCTCTATCCGGTGAATTAAATCTACCAGAGGTAAGGAGGAGAAAACATGATCAAATTGCACTTTGGTTTGGTTATTAAACGTGGCTGTCTTGTCCTTTAAATTTATAGCGGTCAGTTCTTGTTGATAATTAACAGGATAAGTTTTTTCAATCCCGCTCATAAATGAAACATATCCTCCATTATTGGGATACCTGAAACCTTTAATATAGTGTACATCCTGTGTTGCAGGAGAGAGCATGCCGTAAATAACTTCGGAAAGATCGGGTTTGTAAAGTCTGGGCCCCAGCCAGTCGGTGCTCATATTCTCGGCCTCTGTTGTGTGAAATTTTCGCGTATACTTCATGGGGAAGTTCTCTGCGAAAGTTTTTCCATAACTGGCATAAAGCCAATCTCTGTAATTTCTAATGTCTTTGTTTTCTTCGTACTTACAGGCAATCATTTCTGTCAGTATCTGGGTATTCAATTCAGGATTGAGCCCGTGCAGATTGATCTGAGCAGGATGCTTTATCCATTGTCCCTTCCAGTAATTATCGACTGTAGCTTCAAATTCATAATAATCATCAGCAACGTTCTCAGCAAAGACCTTTCTGACATTGTCACTTTTTGTGAATGATATATGGGGGCCATCATCAAATATCCATTTATTGTCAAAAGAAAAGGATGCACAGTGTCCCCCGTAGTAGTTTTCTTTCTCGAATACCTGGGCATCAACCCCGGCTTCTTTGAACTTTTTTGCCGCCCCATAGCCCGCCATTCCTGCACCTAAAATAAGTGTATTACTCATATTCTTTTTGTATTATCATGGTGGTAAAAATCAATCACCAATATTCTTAAAATAATAATTAAATAATCAAAACTATATAACTTTATATTTGGGTTTTCCACCAATCAATGGTTTCACTGAGGGCTTCATACAACGAATAATCTGCAGATAGTTCTACCTTATTTTTTAAAATGGAATTGTCTGCCACAACCACTCTATTCTCTTTAATTTCAGGATAATCAATCTCCATTAAATCAGGTTTTCCCACTATACCGGCAATCATTTTTCCCACTTCCGACAGCTTTGTCGGAATTCCTGTACCAATATTTACAATTCCTGAGTAATTATGAAAAATTAAACCGGATAGTATCCTGCTGACATCTTTCACATACATGTAATCCCTGTAAATACCACCGTTTCTTATTTGGGCCGGTTTATTATTTAGCAAAGAATAAATAATATGGGCTACCAACCTGTCTTTATGCTCATGAGGCCCGAAAACAAAAAATATTCTCGTCCAAACCAACTCGATATCATAATGTTGGCAAAACGTAAAAGCATAATCCCTCAAAATGTTTTTGGTACTGCCATACAAATTTTCATAAGACAGGGGGGTATTGTTCTCCATACATACCCCATACTTCCATTGATATTCAACCCCTGAGCCAGCCATAATCAACCGTCTGCCACCATTTCTTTTAAATTCTTCCAGTAAATTCATGCTTTGATGAAGCCAGAGAAAATTCGATTCCATATTATAGTTACTGGGAGACATACCCCATGCCATATGCAAAAGGTGAGTTGCTTTGAGATTTCTGAATTGTGTTTGGACTTCTCCCGGGTTTAGCAAATCACATTTAACATATGTAATGTTTTTACTACTGCTCTGAAAAACACCTTTGGAATAAAGTATAAAAAACTCAGCTTGTATATTTTCAAGATAGGGAAGTAAGTTTTTACCAATAAAACCTGTGCCTCCTGTGATAATAACTTTTTCCATAAAACAGATATAGACTGTGTATAGCAGTATTTAATTAAAAGGGGTATCAAAATCCCGGAGCAAGGGAAGACTTCTATCTTTATCAGAAAGCTTTGGACTGATATCTTTCCATGCATATCCGATTGAATCCCATCGGATACCTCCCTCTGCGTCATGGTTATATTTTTTTGAGTTGTGTGATAAAAAGATGGCCCTTTCTGAGGTAGCCAGAAATCCATGTGCCAGTCCTCCCGGAACATATAGCGACTTCCTGTTCTCATCATTCAATTCAATCACAAGATACTCTCCATAGGTTTTGCTTGATTTTCTTAAATCAACCACTACATCCACTATGGAGCCTGACAAACAAGTTACCAGCTTTACACTTTCGTAAGGGGGAGCCTGGAAATGTAATCCTCTTAATACGTTTCTTTCAGACACGGAGTAGTAATTTTCTTCAAAGGCAGAACAAATATTCAATTGCCGGAACTCTTCAGAATGATACATTTTAACAAATTCTCCCCGGGAATCAACAAAGGGGGTATTGAGAATTTCATAGCATCCCTCAATTCTGGTATTTTTTAGTTTGAATAATCCCATTTATATTTGGCTTTTTTGGCTAAAATCCGTTAAATATAATAGTACTTGTTGTTCAGTAAATGAAGGAATCTGTGTCTTATCCTGATGGTATATTTTATACCATTCGGTGGTCTCTTTGAGGGTTTTCTGAAAATCCCAGACAGGGTGCCAGGATAATAAGTGATACGCCTTTTCGATCGTTAAACTGAGAAGCGACGCTTCATGCAAGGCTTCTGTTTGCTGGTGAAACCAGTCTCCGGAGCCCCAGTTTTTCAGGATTTCATTGACCAAAGATTCAACGTTTTTGTTGGAAGAGACCGTTGGGCCAAAATTAAATGCAGAACAATACTTTTTTAAATCATGAGGGCTATGGGACGAAAATAAAAAGGAACCCAAAAGTAAATAGCCTACAACCGGTTCAAGTACATGTTGCCATGGCCGCGTAGCTTTGGGGTTTCTCACAAAGATAGACTCCTTTTTCATCAAATGTCTTATGCAATCAGGAACAATTCGATCTTTTGCCCAGTCACCCCCTCCGATAACATTACCTGCTCTGACAGAAGCCAGTTTCACATGATGATTTTCACCAAATTTGTCAATATTAAAGAATGAGTTCCTATACGATTCAATCACTATTTCTGCCGCACCTTTGCTTGCAGAATAGGGATCAAAGCCTCCCAGAGGGTCAACTTCCCGATACCCAAACAGCCATTCTTTGTTTTCATACGCTTTGTCTGAAGTGATGCAAACGACGTTTGTTTCTAAGTTTAACTCTCTGACAACATCCAACAGGTTGACTGTACCCATTATATTGGTGTCGAAAGTCTCAACCGGTGTCGTATACGACTCTCTGACGAGAGGCTGTGCTGCCAGATGAAAAATAAAATCAGGCCTTGTTTCAGCAACACATTTTTTGACTTTTTCTCTGTCCCTGATGTCACTGAAATACTGGTTTATGTTATTCAACAAACCCGTGTCTTCAAACAAGGATGGATGTGTGGGTGGTTCGAGAGAATACCCTACAACCTTTGCCCCCAACCGGAGCAATACCAGCGCCATCCAGCTGCCCTTGAATCCTGAGCTGCCTGTTATTAGCACAGTTTTTCCTTTGTAAATCTCTAATTTATCACCCATAACCTAAATTATTACCATACTTTCCATGGAGATTTTTTAGAGTCCCAAAGTTCCTCTAAAAGATGTTTATCTCTGAGTGTATCCATGGGTTGCCAGAAACTATCGTGACGAAATGCTGCCAATTCACCATTTTTAGCTAAAATTTCTAATGGTTCCTTTTCCCAAACTGTCTGGTCGTGAGTTATGTAATTTAAGGCTTTGGGTTCTACAACGAAAAATCCTCCATTAATCCAGGCGTTATCTACACCATCACCTTTGGGCTTTTCTCTGAAATTGGATACTTTGACATCATCTTCTTTGAGGGTAAAGGCTCCAAATCTACCGGGTTGCTTAACGGCAGTAAGTGTTGTAAGTACATTTTGCTTTTTATGATAGTTTATCAGGTCGCGAATATTTACATCACTGACACCATCTCCATAGGTAAGGCAAAACGTTTCATTGTTGATATGATCTGCAATTTTTTTTATCCTTCCTCCGGTCATTGTATTCTCTCCTGTGTCTACCAGGGTAACCTTCCAGGGTTCGCTGTTTTTGCGGTGTACTTTCATCTCATTCGTGCCGAGATCGAACGTTACATCAGACATGTGTAAAAAATAATTCGAAAAGTACTCTTTTATCATATAACCTTTGTAACCACAACAGATGACAAATTCATTCAACCCATAAAAGGAATAAAGTTTCATGATATGCCAGAGGATAGGCCTACCCCCTATTTCCACCATTGGCTTTGGTCGTATTCCGCTTTCTTCACTGATCCGGGTTCCAAATCCCCCGGCTAAAATAACAACTTTCATAATTTAATCAGTAGTTTTTAGATTCGGTTTTTACTTATTAATTATTTGGCAGCATGTATTTCAAGTGGTTTCGCCGTTTAGTTTCATTGCTTTAATCAACTTTTGTCAGCTGGACACTTTTGCAGGTCTTTTCCCCGCATTTTTATTGTTTTGCTTTTTATTCTTAAAGTAGGGATAGTTTTTATATCCATAGGTTATTTTACTCTCTTTCTCTCCGTTTACCAGCAAGTACAAGTTAGGAACATTCTTTTTCCTCAGGTCTTCCATGCTGTTGGAAAATGCATTTTTCTTGGTGTAACCCAGTCGGGTCACATACAATGTTAAATCTGCATAATTCATTAGCAGGAAAGAATCTGTCAGCAACCCATACGGTGGAGTATCAATGATAACAAAATCGTACCGGCTTTTCAGCTCTTCTATGAGCTCATGTGTTTTGGGATCAGAAAGCAGTGCAATAGGGTTAGGAGGTATTCTTCCCGCTTGTATCAAGTCGAGATTCGGTTCATCGGTTTTTATTATGATTTCATCCAGTTTGGCTCTGTTGATAAGATACGAACTAACACCCGGAATGCCATCCAGTTCAAATCCACTCATAACTTCGGAGGGTTTGCGGAGGTCAAATTCTACCAGAATACATTTGCTGTTTGCAAAAGCAAAACTTGTAGCAAGGTTAAAAGCTGTAAAAGATTTTCCTTCGCCCGGAATGGTGGAGGTAACCAGTATCACCTTGCTGTTTTGCCCTCTTAAATAATAGACCAGATTGCTTCTAAGCATATAAAAAGCTTCCGCCAGGGACGATTTGGGATAATTGAGCACCAGTTTCTCTTTTGCCGGAACACTAGGTATTGACCCCGCAATGCCCACATTGGTAATGATTCCAATATCTTCTTTGGAGGCCAATCTGTTTACGATAAGCTTTTTCCCTACAATATATCCGCTCGGGACTACTATTCCGGCAACCAAAAAAAGTGCATAAATAATAATGGCATTGGGAGCAGCTACTCCTCCCGAGCGCGGGGGTTCAATAATTTTGGCATCGGGAAGGCTGGAAGCTTTAACAATCTGGGCTTGTATGCGTCTCTCAAGCAAATTGGTATACACTGCATCATTTAATTTAAACCGTCTTTCAATATCAAGTAACTCGCGTTGTGTGCCTGGTAATAAAGCAAACTCCCGGTTCAGCTCGTCAAGTCGGTCAGAGAGCTCGTTGAGTTCACTGCGGGTAGTTTTGAGGCTAAAATCAATATTCTCCGCAATTACTTCTTTCAGGTTTTCAATTCTAATATTGATGGTAGCAAGCCTGGGATTGCGTGTTTGATCCTGCCCCAGCATTCGTTGCTTCTCGGTATTGAGTGTAGTGAGTTCGTTGATCAAACCATTTAATACCGGATCGTTAAGCCCTAAAGCAGATGGAGCCAAAATACGCAAGGAATCTTTAAACTGTCCAAAATAATCTTCCATTTGCTTGAAATGATTAAACCTGCGTTGTACTTCTGCTTTGCGATTTTCAAAGGTCTGTATCTGACTGTAAACATTCTGTGATTTATCATCAATATTCATTACTCCACGGGTGAGTCTCAAATTCTGCATTTGCCTTTCAGACAAGGAAAGATCCTCTGAAATTTCTCCCAGTTGACGTTCGATATGTTCAATGGTTTTGTTGGCCAACAAATTGGCTTCTTCAAAGTTCCTTTCTATGTATGTTTCGATGAGTTTATTAAGAAAATCAAGCCCAAGGACATTATTACTGATTTGCAGTCTAATATGTGCCAGCGTCGATTCATTTCCCTGAGCAGAAATCTTCAACCCGTTTTTAAAGGCCCATACTTTCCTGTTTAAATTATTGAACTCAAAAAAGAGGTCTTTTCCCCGAAATTTTTCAGGTCTGTAATTGCTATTGAGTAAAATACGAAATGAAGCGTGCTCATTGGCAACCGTTGCACCAAAATTATAAATACCGGAAATTTCAAAATTGGAAACCCTTCCGGTAACCCGATCCGTATTAAAATCCACCAGCTCAACATTTTGCCCTTCTGCCGTGATAAAGAACCGGTTTTCATTCAGAATGTCCACATGAAACCGTATTCCGGCAGGCTGACTATTCCCTTCGTCCGGCACAACAATAATCGGTGCATTTTTATAGATATCCTGTAACCCAAAATCAGTTTTCTGAGGAATGATTTGATCCCGCATGTAGTAACTGATGCGAATATCCATGTCCTTTACCACATCAAGAATCAAGGGTAAGGATTGAAGATAAAAGATCTCATTGTTGAAGTTCTTGTCTTGCACCATAAAATCAAAAGCACGCAACAAATCATTATTGCCCCTTCCCATTGCTCCATTTTTATTCTCTGTTTGCAGCACAATCGAAGAGGTAAGCTGATAGGATTTACTGGCATATTTTACATAAAAGAAAGCAATGACCAGCATCAGAACAGAAAACAGGGCTAGAACATACCAGTAACGCAAAACATCCCGAAAAGCTGATGCCAGATTAATGGCTAATATATCTTTGGATTCGTTCATTTCAAAGGTTTATGTCTTTAAATTTTAATCACTAAGTATTCTATTGATTCTGAACAAAATTATAGATAACCAGGCTGGTTGTCAGAAAGGTCAGAATCAAATTATACGGAACTGTTGCCATACCCCATTTTTTTCTTCCCAGAGGTTCGACAAACACAATATCACCTGATTTTAAATTGTACCATTCCGATTCAAGCGTGCTGCCCCGGGTTAAATCTATATATTTTTTGTGCCGAACCCCTCCCTCCTCTCTGATGATGAGAACATTTCGCCGGTTACCAAACTCCCCAATATCGCCGGCATATCCAATAGCCTGCAAAACATTGATATTTTTATAGTCAAACATATAGGATCCGGGACGGCCCACTTCTCCCAGCACCGTAACTTTGGCGTTCATAAAACGCAGAAAAACCGAAGGCATGTATAAATATTCATCCAATGATTCTTCAATCTTGTCACTGGCCTCTTCCAGGGTATAACCATCTATTTTTACCCGGCCAACCATTGGCAGCTTGATTTGGCCCTCTTCATTTACAACATAAGTGAGCATCCGTGCATCGCTGCCTGCACGTCCCCCTTCACCCCCCAGATTGACCGGCTGCTCATCAGCACTGCCTATTCTCACATAGAGTTCATCCCCCGGCCGGATACGAATATCGGCCGGCTCACCATGAAATATCATCTGACTGTCGGACTGAACATACGAAACTCGCTTTACGGGTACACAAGAAACAGCCAGTAAGGCTGTTATTGCGGTTAAAAATAAAATTTGTCTTGATCTAGACATATGTTACCTCTTTAAGTATTTATTTAACTGAACAAAGATAAAACTAAAATCGCCTTTGGTAGGCATTTTTTTGCGTTTAACAGAATATTTATTGTTTCTTAGCATTTGACAGAAGTTGATGTGCAAGCCCTTGATACCACTCAACAATTCCTTGACGATAACCACAAATTTTTCCAATTAACATCCAAAAATCACCTTCCATCAAGCTATTCATAAAGATAACACAAATTAGTTTGCGATTTTCAGAAAAAAGAAATGCAGAACAGGAAAAATTAAGATTGAAGTGATCGCGACAATGCCTGTTGTTTGCGATAAGAGAAGAATCTTTCTTCGGATGATCCATTTTTTTTATAACTCTGGATCCCGGAAATCATTGCCTTAATTACCTCTACCACAAATGTGCAGGCAAGTAAATTCTGTCTAACCTCCTACCTTTGCATATTTCAATCTACTTTAAATATCCAGAGCAAAACCCTG
>JAABSE010000090.1 GCA_011390575.1 Sphingobacteriia bacterium | reverse complement strand
TCAATATTTTGCTGAAACTTGTTTCTATTGTTGCGCTTGTACTGGCAGGCTCTATATTCTAAATACCAGAGAAAACCAGATAAAAAAAGCTGCCGTTCTTCATGGAACGGCAGCTTTTTTTATTCAGAATTCAACTAATGCTTACGCAGTAGTGAAGGCGATTTGTCCACCTTTGGCAGCTTGCTTTTCGCGGGCTACGGCTTGTGCGGCAGCAAGGCGTGCGATAGGAACGCGGAAAGGTGAGCAGCTTACGTAATCCATACCTACTGTGTGGCAGAATTCTACTGAGCTGGGTTCTCCACCGTGTTCACCGCAGATACCGATTTTCAGGTTCTTGCGTCCTTTGCGTCCTCTTTCAATACCCATTTTTACCAGCTGGCCAACGCCTTCCTGATCCAATACCTGGAAGGGATCGTTCTTGAGCAATCCTTTTTCCACGTAGATGGGAAGGAATGCACCAGCGTCGTCACGTGAGTAACCAAAGGTCATCTGGGTAAGGTCGTTGGTACCGAAGGAGAAAAATTCTGCATTTTCGGCAATCTTATCGGCTACCAGACATGCTCTTGGAATTTCAATCATCGTACCTACCAGGTGTTCGATGGTGTCGCCACGCTCTTCGAATACTTTGGCAATGGTATTACGAACGATTTTTTCCTGCAGCTTCATTTCCTCATGCGTTCCGGTAAGGGGAATCATGATTTCAGGAATAGCCTTGACACCTTTTTTCTTAAGGTCAAGCGCTGCTTCGATGATAGCTCGGGCCTGCATTTCGGTGATTTCGGGGTATGTATTACCTAAGCGGCAGCCACGGTGTCCGAGCATGGGGTTGAATTCGTGTAGTGAATCTACTTTGGCTTTAACCTCATCCGCAGAAATTCCCATTTCTTTAGCCATTTCAGCCTGGTTTTCGGGCTCATGGGGGAGGAATTCGTGCAATGGGGGGTCGAGCAGACGAACAGTTACCGGCAGATCATGCATGGCTTCGAAGATGCCTTCAAAGTCCTTACGCTGGATGGGCAGCAGTTTGTCAAGTGCTTTGCGTCGTCCTGCTTCGTCATTGGAAAGAATCATTTCGCGCATGGCTTTGATACGTGCACCTTCGAAGAACATGTGCTCGGTACGGCACAGACCAATACCTTTTGCACCGAATTCACGGGCAACTTTTGAATCGTGTGGAGTATCAGCATTGGTGCGAACACTCATGCGGGTGTGCTTTTCTGCCAGTTCCATCAGCTCGGCGAAGTCACCACTCACTTCAGGATCAACAGTTACAATTTTACCGGCATAAACAACTCCAGAAGTACCATTAAGAGAAATGAAGTCACCTTCCTTGTAAACTACATCGTCAATGGTCATTGTACGGTTTTTGTAATTAACCTTGATGGCACCGGCACCTGAAATACAGCATTTACCCATACCTCTTGCCACAACAGCAGCATGTGAAGTCATACCGCCACGGGCAGTAAGAATACCTTCAGCAGCATCCATACCACTAAGGTCTTCAGGAGAAGTTTCTACACGTACCAGGATTACTTTCTCACCTCTGGCAGCCCATTCGGCGGCTTCATCGGCAAAGAAAACGATTTTTCCGGTTGCAGCACCAGGAGAAGCGGGAAGACCTTTGGCTACCGCCTTGGCTTTCTTTTCTTCATTAACATCGAAAACGGGGTGCAGCAATTCATCGAGTTTGTTGGCTTCAACGCGCAGCAATGCTTCTTCTTCGGTGAGCATTCCTTCACGAAGCATGTCTACGGCAATTTTCACCATAGCAGCACCGGTGCGTTTACCAGAGCGGGTCTGCAGCATCCAGAAACGACCTTCCTGAATGGTAAACTCGATATCCTGCATATCACCATAGTGCTCTTCAAGTTTTCTCTGGTTGTCATCCAGCTCCTTATACAACTCAGGGAAAAGCTCTTCCAGGGAAGGGTATTTTGTTTTGCGTTCTTCTTCGCTGATATCTTGTAGTTTGGCCCAGCGCAGTGAACCTTCTTTGGTAATCTGACGGGGAGTACGGATACCGGCCACAACGTCTTCACCCTGTGCATTTACAAGGTATTCACCATTGAAAATGTTTTCACCTGTACCAGCGTCGCGGGTAAAGGCAACACCGGTAGCAGAAGTATCGCCCATGTTGCCATATACCATGGCCTGGACGTTTACGGCTGTTCCCCATTCAGCGGGGATATTGTGCATATTGCGGTAGTAAGTAGCGCGGGGGTTGTTCCATGATTCAAAAACTGCCAGTACTGAACCCCAGAGTTGTTCCCATGGATCCTCAGGGAAATCTTTTCCGGTTTGGTCTTTCACTGCTTTTTTGAAACGGACAACCAGTTCTTTCAAATCGTCAACAGTAAGGTCCTGATCTGTCTCAACTCCTTTTTCTTCTTTCATGTGCTCCATGATTTCATCAAAAGGATCTTCATCTTCCTTGCTTTCAGGTTTCATTCCCATTACCACGTCACCGTACATTTGTACGAAACGGCGGTATGAGTCCCATACAAAACGCTCGTTGCCTGATTTTTTGATAAGGCCTTCAAGCGTTTCCCTGTTCAATCCCAGGTTCAGCACTGTGTCCATCATACCGGGCATAGAAGCGCGGGCACCTGAACGTACAGAAAGAAGAAGCGGATTATCTTTGTCGCCAAAGCCGGCATTCATTTCCTTTTCAACCTTTGCGATGTTCTCAGCTACTTCAGCTTTGATGGCTTCAATGGTTTTTTCACGTCCTTCTTCGTTGTACATGGTACAAACTTCAGTAGTGATGGTGATTCCGGGAGGTACCGGCACACCAATGTTAACCATTTCTGCAAGGTTTGCACCTTTACCACCCAGCAGGTTGCGCATGCTGGTATCTCCATCGGCTTTTTTGCCTCCAAAAAAATAAACCTTCTTGTTTTTTTCCATTGTTAATAAAATTTGGTCTGTCATCTAAAAAGTGAATAATAAATATCAATTCTATCCTTTTTTCCTCACATACGTCAAACTTCTGTAGTTGTTCCTTGTGATATAATTACTTGAAATACAGATTGTTGCGTTAGTTTTACATGGAAAAAGAAGTACAAATTTACGATTTTTTTCGGCTTGCCCTAGGGAGTAGAAAATGAAATTTATATTTTTTACCATTTTAAGGTAAGGGTTTTGCAGGTTTCCCAATGTTTTGTCAAAAATTTTGACATGGCTGGGTTTATCCCGTTCTGCTTATCAGCGAGAGTTTCTCCCTGTCTGTAATCTTAATGTCTTTTCCCTTGAGAACCAGCAGGTTTTCCCTTTCAAATTCCTTGAGGAATTTCACAGTGCTTTCCTGGGTTATTCCGGCAAAATCGGCAATATCTTTACGGGTGAGGTGGGTGAATATTTTTTCCGACAAAAACTCTTCTGAAGAGAGGTAGCAAAGGGCTGTGGCAAGCTTGCCACGCATTTGTTTGTATGAGAGGTTTTTGATGATTTCGAGCAACTGGTTTTCAATACGATTATTGCGGGCAGTGATTTGCATAGCAAATTTGGAATTGCTCATCAATACTTCGCGCAAAGCATCCTTCTCCATCATGCAAATGCGGGTATCTTTCAGGGCCATGGCGGAATAGCCGTGGGTTTCATTGCCAAATACAGAAGAGAAAGCAATAAAATCACCTGTTCGGGCAAGGTTTACGTTGATTTGTTTGCGCATTCCTGTTTGGATATATACTTTCACAAGCCCCTCCAGAACGTACCATACGTAGGGAGCAAAAGCCCCTTGCTTAAAAAGGGTTTCTCCTTTTTCATAAATTACCTGGGTCTTCTTTTTGTTTAGTATAGCCAGTTCATCCTCAGTAAGATGCAGAAAACATCCCGCCAGTTCGGAAGTTGGCAGATTTTTCACCGTGGGGTTATGTTCCATCTGTTTCAGGTTTTCCTTTCTTGCGAAGGTATTACAATTTTGTAAGAAAAAAGTTGTAATAATACAAGACCAAAGTTGTGATTCTGCAATGGCAGGAATACCTGTTTATTGCTTTGTTGAAAGTACTTTTGTGACGTCTTATCCGAAAGGCAAACAAACTTTGAATTTTAATCAATATAAAATAATTATCAATAGTAAAACTTATCAATTATGGCAATGTTACAAACAGGTCTGCAGGAAATTGAAACCGCAGAAGAACTGAAAAATGTTATTAATGAATACGAAAATGTAATGGTTTGTTGTGGTCGCATGGGGCCTATGTGTATTCCTGTGTATGAAGCTATGGAAGAACTGGAAGAGGAAAGAGAGAATGTAAAATTTTTCACCATGGCTTTTGACAGCCCGGAATCTGATATCATAAAAGGGGATCCGGCTTGTGCAGGATTCATGGGGCTGCCTTTTACCATGTACTATAAAAACGGTAAAACAGCGCATGCTACAAGCAGTATTCAGTCAATGGATCAGATTAAAACCGTTCTGGATGAAAAATTTGGTAAATAATCAATCCATCCTTTAAGTTTTCGGGGAAGGGTTGATCAATACCTGAATGTTAATCTCCCATATTCTGTTTTCTTGTATTCTTCAACCTTTCCCCTTATTTTTTTTAACCCCCCAAAAAATTACCTAAATGGATGAAATATTTGATGTAATGATTATTGGCGCCGGAGCTGCCGGACTTACAGCCGGTATATATACATCCAGGGGCAAATTATCAACCCTGATACTCAATGAAGGCGCTATAGGCGGGCAAATGGTGCTCACCAATGAAGTGGCAAACTACCCCGGAGTAGAAAAAACCACCGGTTATCATATCGCATCTGTGATGAAAAAACAGGCCAAAGATTTCGGATGCAAGATTAAATCCAATATAAAAATTGATGAATACCATCTTACCGAACCCGTCAAAAAGGTAAAACTGGCCGATGGCAGGGAATTCAGGGCATACAGTGTCATTATGGCACCGGGTGGCAGACCCCGTTCTTTGAATATTCCCGGAGAAGATAAGTTTAAAGGAACCGGTATTTCTTACTGTGCTACCTGTGATGGTGAGTTTTTTACCGATAAAGAAATTGTGGTGGTAGGTGGAGGAAATTCGGCTCTGGAAGAAGCAGTAGCCTTAACCAATTTCGCCACCAAAGTAACCATTGTTCACCAGTTTGATCATTTCCAGGCATTTGAACATGCGGTAGAAGAAGCCAGAAACAACCCGCGCATTGAATTTGTTATGGAGTCTTCCCTGACTGCTTTTCGGGGTGATCAGAAGCTGGAAGCTGTTACCATTAAAAATCTGAAAACCGGAGAAACTTATGATTACCCGGTACAGGGTGCCTTTATTTTCATTGGTTATCTGCCCAACACAGAATCTCTCAGGGGATTGGTGGATATGAACAGTGCCGGCGAGATTATCGTATCTCCATCCATGCAAACCAGTGAGGAAGGTGTTTTTGCTGCCGGCGACAGTATTGTAAAAAGATACCGGCAGATTACCACCGCTGTGGCCGACGGAACCATTGCTGCTCTAAGTGCAGCAGAACATGTGGCCGGTGTAAAAAAGAAACTGCAGGAAGCAGTGCTTACTCCTGCCTGAAGAACGCAATAAAACAGATACCTGAAATATGATCCCAATACAATCAGAAAAACATTTACAGCAATTGCTTGAAAAAGGAGGCAGCTATTGGTTGCTGGTGGTGAAAGGAGGAGCCGATAAAAGTACCTGTGCTGCTGAAAGGGCCGAAAAAGCTGCAGCAGGCCTCTCTGCATTAAACCTCTATGTGCTTGACGTTACTGCTGTTCCCGGTATTCATACCGGTCTGGGCGTAACCACTGCTCCTTCTTTACTGCATTTTGATGGCAAACTTTTGAAAAATATCATCAAAGGATGCCAGACCATTGATTACTACAAAGGGGTATTTAACTCATCCCTTTTTGTAGCCCGGCGAGAGGAGGGCGAAAAACCCGTCCGACAGGTTACTGTCTATTCTACTCCTGCCTGCTCATGGTGCAATACGCTGAAGGGATATCTGCGGCAGCACAACATTTATTTTCGGGATATTGACGTATCCAGGGATCAGAATGCTGCTGATGAACTGGTGCGCCGCAGCGGCCAGAGAGGTGTGCCTCAGACCGACATCAATGGGGAAATTATTGTCGGCTTTAACAAAACCCGCATCAACGAATTACTGAATATCCGATAATTAATACCTGAAAAAATTAAGTCATGAAAGAAATACAACCTGTAAATCAAAACGTATTGCTCGACATAACCGATGCAAACGACGAAAGAAAAACCGCGGGAGGAATTATCATTCCGGACACGGTGAAAGAAAAGAAAAATATTGCACGCGTTGTTGCTCTCAGCAACGTTGATAATCCGGAAATTTCCGTGGGCGATGAGGTCATTTTTAATGAATACAATACCACAGAGATAGAATATGAAGGGAAAAAGCATCTCATGGTCCAATATTCAGAAATCCTGGCAAAGATCGTGGAAACAGACAGTATTTAATGATAGATAATTACTGTCTGGTTATTTTTTAGCCTTTGACAAAGCTGCTCCTGCCCGGGCAGCTTTTTTTATTCAGGTGCAACACTAACCGGTCTGCGGGAGTTCGGGTTTTTTAAAGTCTGTGAGGTTTACAATGAGTAAGGGGCTGAAAATAAGTTGCATATAAAAAGGTCTGTGCTTTTTGTAAAAAGGGTGTAATTTTGTGGCTTTAAAAACAGAAATAAAAGATTTTATGGCCAAGGAAAAACCTTCTATTCCCAAAGGAACACGCGATTTTTCACCGGAGATTATAGCCCGGAGAAACTACATTTTTAATACCATCCAGAAAGTATATCAGCTCCATGGCTATAAACCCATCGAAACGCCGGCCATGGAGAACCTTTCCACCCTGATGGGTAAATACGGAGAGGAGGGAGACCGGCTGATATTCAGAATACTCAACTCCGGTGACTTTTTGTCGAAAGCTGATAACAATACTCTTGAAGCAAAAGATTCCCTGAAGTTAAGTGCCCAGATTTGTGAAAAGGCACTGAGGTATGACCTCACGGTACCATTTGCACGCTATGTGGTGCAACACCAGCACGAAATTACCTTCCCCTTCAAACGCTACCAGATTCAACCCGTGTGGAGAGCCGACAGACCGCAGAAAGGGCGGTACAGAGAGTTTTTTCAGTGCGATGCAGATGTAATTGGCAGCGACTCCCTTTTCAATGAGTTTGAACTGGTACAGATTATCGATAAGGTTTTCTCTCAGCTGGGACTGAATATTACTGTGAAGATCAACAACCGTAAAATTCTGGCTGGTATTGCTGAATATATTGGTTTTGCTGACAAGATCATTGATATCACCATTGCCATCGATAAGCTCGATAAAATTGGTCTGGATAAAGTTAACGAAGAGCTCATTGAACGGGGACTCACCCCGGAGGCGGTGCAAGCTCTCCAGCCGATTATGAAACTGGAGGGAGATCAGAAACAAAAACTCGCTACCCTGAAACAGGTACTTGCCTCTTCGTCCAATGGACTGAAAGGGATTGAAGAGATGGAAGAAATATTCCAGTGGCTGGAAGATTCTCCCACCCGCTGCAAAGTAGAGCTCGATCTCACCCTGGCCCGCGGACTGAACTATTACACAGGAGCTATTATTGAAGTGAAAGCCAATGATGTAAGTATGGGAAGCATTTGTGGTGGAGGGCGTTACGACGATCTTACCGGAATTTTCGGGTTAGAGGGAATGTCGGGAGTTGGGGTGTCCTTCGGAGCCGACAGAATATATGATGTGATGCTCGAACTGGGATTGTTTCCTGAAGATGTGCTTACGTTCAGCCAGGTATTGCTGGTTAATTTCGGGCCGGATGAGCAGAAATATGCACAAAAAGTACTGATGCAACTCAGGGAGGCCAATATCAGATGTGAGCTTTATCCCGATGCTGCCAAAATGAAAAAGCAAATGCAGTATGCCGATAAAAATAATATTCCTTTTGTATTGGTAATAGGCAAAAATGAAATGGAAACAGGACAACTTTCATTGAAAAATATGAAAAGCGGCGACCAGCAATCTCTGCCCATTGATAACATCATACAGCAATTACAACAACACTAACACGACACTAAACACAACCCTACTATTTTATCAAAACACAACACCCTTATATGCAAGAATATCAAATCACTTCCCAACATCTCGATTTCGAGACCCTGAGAACCGTTCTGGACAACCGGATTCCCATAAAGCTTTCAGAAGAAAGTGTCCGCCTGGTGGAGCATTGCCGCAAATATCTGGATGAAAAAATAGCCTCTCAAACCGAACCGGTTTATGGGGTTACAACCGGCTTTGGTTCGTTGTGCAATCACAGCATTTCCGAGGCCGACCTGGGACAATTGCAGAAAAACCTGGTTATGTCGCATGCCTGTGGTATGGGCGAAACGGTGGATGAAGAAATAGTACGCATCATGCTTTTTCTGAAAATCCAGTCTTTGTCCTATGGTAATTCAGGTATTCAGCTTTGCACCCTCGAACGTTTGATTGACTTCTACAACCATGATATCATGCCGGTGGTTTACAGCCAGGGCTCCCTGGGGGCTTCGGGAGATTTATCGCCCCTGGCCCATCTGAGTTTGCCCCTGCTGGGACTGGGGGAAGTTTCTTATAAGAATGAAATTGTACCCACCGGTGAAGTATACCGGGAATTTGGCTGGGAACCCATCGAACTTGCCTCCAAGGAGGGGTTGGCGCTGCTCAATGGCACCCAGTTTATGGGAGCTTACGGAGTGTACATTTTGCTTCGTTCTTTCAGGCTGGAGAGATGGGCCGACCTCATCGGAGCCCTTTCGCTGGATGCCTTCGACGGGCGTATTGAACCTTTCTTTGAGCAGGTGCACCGCATCCGTCATCACAAAGGACAGCTGGAAACGGCCGAACGAATCCGTAATCTGCTCAAGGGGAGCGAACTGATTGAACGACCCAAGAACCATGTGCAGGATCCTTATTCTTTCCGCTGTATGCCTCAGGTGCATGGTGCCAGCAAGGATGCGATCCGGTATGTGGCACAGGTTTTTGAAAATGAAATCAATGCAGTAACAGATAACCCCACGATTTTCCCCGGGGAGGATTTGATAATTTCTGCAGGCAACTTTCATGGACAACCCCTTGCCCTTACCCTTGACTTCATAGCCATAGCATTGGCAGAGCTGGGAAATATTTCTGAAAGACGCGTTTACAGGTTGATATCAGGAACCCGCAAATTGCCCTCTTTTCTGGTGGCCAACCCGGGACTCAACTCGGGCTTTATGATTCCTCAATACACAGCGGCATCTATCGTGAGCCAGAACAAGCAGTATTGTACCCCTTCTTCTGTTGATTCCATTGAATCATCGCAAGGACAGGAGGACCACGTGAGTATGGGGGCCAACGGAGCCGTAAAAGCGCTCAAAGTCTTAAGAAACCTGGAAAAACTACTTTCCATTGAGCTGTTTAATGCCGCACAGGCTCTGGAATTTCGTCGCCCTGCAAAATCTTCTCCTGCCATCGAAAAACTGGTGAGCGAATTAAGAAAAACAGTGAAGTTCGTGGAAGACGATACCCTCATGTACAAGGAGATGGACAAAGTGCTCAGATTTCTGGAGAAAGAAAATGTAAATAATTACTTATCATGACATGATAAGTAAATTGCATGTTTGCAGTTTGTTTTGGCCGATGTTTTTTTAAAATCAAGCAAATCAAAATGTTGGTTGGTGTAATTTTATTTTGTTTTTACATTATTTTGTGGTAATTTGCACCCTGATATTTAAGTATTTCAACAAACAATTCACTGCGCCATGGAGAATGATACTACAATGCCCCGGGAGAAACAACGACCTGTGTTTCTTACCGTTTTATGTGTAATTGCTTTTATACATGTAGGGATGTCCATATTAATGGGTCTGATTGGTATTATCACCTCTCCCGAATTGGGCTGGTTTAATACTACCGGTATTTTTGGATTGTTCTCTGAAGGAATGAGTCATTTGCTGGGACTTTTCTGGTCGGTGATAATGCTTATTTTATCTATTATTGCTTTTCTGGGTATCATTCAGATCTGGAATATGATGCGTATGGGCGTACTGGTATTTTCTATTCCGCTGTTTCTCACCATCATTATCCCCTTAATTCTTATGGGTGGCAGCTGGTGGATACTCATTCCCAACATTATTGTGCTGTTCTTCCTGATATTCCTCTTTGCCCTGAATTATGAGCGGCTTAATAAGAAGTAATTAAAAATATTTGTTCAAAAACAAAACCCGGTAAATATTATTTTTGCCGGGTTTTGTAGTTTTTGGGATTAATAAAATTAATTGAGAATGGGAGAGATTGTCTGCGGCGAGCTTACGTTTCCTTCCTTTGCTTTTTACTTCGGCAATTTTGTCCCTGGTTTTAATTTTTACCGAAATTGGAATCCCGAATAAAATGACTGTAATTGCGCTGAAACCATTATTAATAGTTCTATTTGGCCTCGTCCCGCAGCGCACTGATTGGCCCGAACTCTACCTTCTTTAGTTTACTGCAGGCAGAAAACCATACCTTTCTCCGTAAAACATCATCTGTTCAAGGAAATCTTCGGGGTATTCCACTTTGATATCCACAATGCGATCATTTCTTACCACAGGAACAAACCTTGGGTTGATAAAGGCAGCGTAAGGAGGGATGCCCAATTTTGAATAGCGCTCATGAACTTCTTTAAGCAACTCCTGATCGACTTTCACACCATAATTTTCCACCAGCTCACGGGCTGCCTCAAAATCTCCTTCTGATTTGATCCGCTGTACTTCGCGCAACAATTCTCCAAATAATTCTCTGAGTTTTTCGTGGTTGTGAATGACAAAACAGGTTTTCCCATCCACGGTGGTTTTCTCAATTACGTTTTCCTCTTTTCCCATCTCAAAAACTTTTGATGCGATGAGCTGGCGGTTGCGCATGTGCGTTTGCTCAATGTTTTGTCCCGGTTCAATGCGGTACAACTGCTGCATCAGGCCGTTCATAATATAGGAATTGTACTGGGCCTTACCCACATCAAGGGTTGGAATTATACCCAGCTCCACCAGATTGGTGTCCAACATAAAATATAATGCAGCCAGATCGGCCCGGGCTTCTTCTATTATCGAAGCGTAGTTCTTCAGGGTAATGCTCATATCGGCCACCCCGGGCTTTAACCTGCCTGAGCCATGACCTATGATTTCATGCAGGTCGGTATGAAGATTGTTGGCCATGAAACCATACTTCTGAGCCAGTTCCAGTTCGTTTTCACTGCAGGTAAACTCGGCTGTCACGCCACTCTCAAGGCTCGCCTGATGGTAGGCATGGGCAATGTTGGTAATGGTAACGGATTTGGAGCCATACTCTCTGCGGATCCAGTCTGAGTTGGGCAGGTTTACACCCAGGGGTGGGGTAGGGCTGTTGTCGCCGGCTACGGCAGCAATATTAATGGCCCGGGCTGATATGCCGGAAACTTTGGGTTTTCTGTATGCTTCGTCAATGGGCAAATTATCTTCAAACCATTGCGCATTATTCGAAATTAATTGTGTCCGGTTGCCCGAGGCTTTGTCGGTTATGGAAACCATAGACTGATAAGAACCTTTCAACCCGAATGGATCGCCATACACTTCGATAAAACCGTTGGTAAAGTCCACTTCTGACACAGTATCCTGTACCCACAAAATGCTGTATTCATCGAACAGGGCCAAATCGCCGGTTTCGTAAAATTCAATAAGTTTCCGGATTATCTGGCGTTGATTTGCATTTTCTGCCACCGCGAGCGATTTCTCCAGCCAATCAATGATTTGCTCTATTGCCCTGGAATACATGCCATCAAACCGCCATACCCTTTCTGTAACTGTTTCGTCGGTTTTGGTTAGCTGGGAATTGAGCCCATACGATAAGGGGCGCTCATTCTCGGGATCCCGATACTGGGCATAAAACTCCTCAACCTCCTCCTGTGTAACATCATGGTAGAAATGGGTCGCTGACTCAACAGCCATGTCCACATCGGGATCGAGGTTTACCTTTTTGGCATCAATATCCGGGTCGAACAGCACGGGAATAAGCGTATTAATGAGGGTGTTGATATCCTCCTCTCCATGAATGGGGAAATCTCCTGCCGGCGAATTGTTGATAAGCTCAATAAAGTAATCTTCTGAGAATCCGGGGATGATTTTGTTGTTTGAATAATGATGGTGAATGCCGCTGGCAACAAATACCCGTTTGGCATAGACCAGGAAGTTTTGAAAATCTTCTGTTTGCCGGTTACCATTATAGTGTTGGATAATTTCCTCCAGGGTTTTGCGGATGGTGAGATTGTGCCGGTAGTTCTGATCCCAGTAAATGTCTCTTCCTGATTGTGCTGCCTCGTGCAGATAATAAATCAATGTTTTTTGCTGCAAAGATAAATCTTCAAAGCCGGGTATTTCGTAGCGCAAAATTCGTATGTCAGCAAATTGTTCTGTCTGGTATTGAAATGAATTCATATTATGATTGGATTTATCCTGGCCGCATGCTGCCAGAGTGATTACAGCAGTTGTGCAAACAATTATTCTGAGGAGGCGCATGGGGTAGGATGTTTTTGTAAAGTTAAAAATCACTGTTTGTTTATAGTTGTTCTTTGCTTTTGATGGGTAGTAATCCCGATGAATCATCTTGGCTTCGGTCTTTCCTGGTATTGGTCAATTTTGCTGTACTGCTCTTCCTCCCGTTCCAGTTGCCGGCGGTGGGAAGCGCTGATGGCTCTTTTTTCCAGTTTGTACAAATCGGGTTGACCGGCATTCACCCAGGCAGTATACCAGAAGTCGCCCACTGATTTTACAGCCCGTTGCATTTGTCTTTCCACCATGTGATTCATGCCTATTTCCATGGCGTCGGAGAATTCCCGGGAAAAGGTTCGCACGGTGCTCTGACCGCGCATTTCATGTGCAAATACAACATCGGGATTCATGACAACCATCAGACTGTCAAATACCCTATAGATTGTGTCCACTTTGAGGTGGCTTTCTTCAATCAGTTCCCAGGCCCTGTCGAGCGGTGATTCAATATATTCAGCCCTGCCCACAAAATAATTGTAGGAGTCGGCATACAGTTCCACAATCCTGCTTTCCCATAACGCATGAATACCTCTTTGTTCGGGTGTGCGGCCGTTGTAATAAAAGGTGGTATGCAAAGGGGTGCAGAGGTCAGCAACATAGTGCCCGAGATGTGTGGCAGTGTAAAGGATACGATCCACATCATCCTCCTCAAAGGCGCGGGTAAGGCGGTACATCATGGTGTTTACATGCCAGGGCAATACTCCATACAACTGCAATGTGTCTTCCGTATATTTTTCCACGGCATCGTTCCAACGTCGGGGCATGGAGTCAAAAGGGGTGAGGCCGTAATGGTCTATATCAATGTAATGACGCTGTGCTTCGCCCACTACTGCATGTGCCCTGCGGTCAGGGTCGATGGACCGTTCGGTGATGTATTCAATGTGATGCTTGAAAAATCCCACCATTTCAGGGGGTAATGTAAAAACAGCCATCCGGTTGATTTTTCGGTGGGCGAAAAAACCAAAAGAGAAAGCATCCCAATGAGGTCCCAGCAAGAGCAATCCTGTAATAATCAGCGTAAGAATTTTGTGTTTTTTAATGGGCATAGATCAGATTTTTATCTGAAAACGTCTGAAAAAGGGACAAGGTTTGTGGATAATACCTTGTTATTCAGAAATCAACTTATAAAAATACGGCTTTTTGTCCAATTGCTGGCAGGTACATGAGTGGGTTATGAAAATTTAGCAGGGAAGTGCCGGTCCCTGAGCCTGTCGAAGGGACGTTTGGTGCAGTAGTGGTTTCGAACGGTGTTACAGTAAGTTTTTCGAAGTGCTCAAACACCGGGTAGGGCGATCCCTGAGTTTATTTTTATCGAAAGGCGCTGTCACCCTATTCCGCGCCTTGGCCGGGACAATTTCGCAGCGCCAAAGCAGCTTACCACAGCTGTTTCCATCGACATGCCGGACCACTGGCCCGGGGTGTTGTATCCATAGGCTTTGGTTTGGAATTAATGGTTTCTGTTTGCCGGTATTTATGGGATGAATCTTCGTGCAAAGCAAACCTTATTTTCGTTCTTAACCTTAACTGATGAGCTTGGCATTAACTTGTATGGC
>JAABSE010000008.1 GCA_011390575.1 Sphingobacteriia bacterium | reverse complement strand
ATCGCGATTAACCTGTTTCAGAAATCCAGTGCTCACCATCGTATCAAAAAGGGTAATGAGAGCATCATAGTACCCGTTGATATTGAGCAATGCAACCGGTTTGAGATGAATTTGCAGCTGTCCCCAGGTGAGCATTTCGAAAAACTCTTCCATGGTGCCGAATCCTCCGGGCAGGGCAATGGCGCCATCGCTCAGCTCATTCATCATGGTTTTGCGCTCCTGCAGGGTGGTTACCAGGTGAAGTTCGGAGAGATTGTCGTGGGCAATTTCCTTTTCTTTCAGAAAGTGGGGCAACACACCAATAGCTTCACCACCATGTTCCAAAACGCCATTGGCCACCTGACCCATCAGGCCCACTTTGGTGCCACCGTATACCAGACCGATTTTTTGTTGGGCCATGGTTTTTCCCAGCAGCCAGGCCTGCTCGCTGTATATCTTTTCGTTACCGGCACTGGAGCCGCAAAAAACAGATAGTCGATTCATGTTCTTTATGTTTAAAAATAATTTATTCTCAAAGAGTCTCTCTCTTGCCAGGTATTACAACCTTTCTGCAACCGCAGCTATCAATCTGGCCGAAGGCAAAAAAATCAATTGAGCCAAAAGGGTTCCCAGCACGCGTGCGAATACCATGTAAACGATGTACTTCCTGAAAAGGCTTTCTTTGGTTTTACCCAGCACAACATCATCGGTCATAACAGACAAAAACGGGTCGATGAAGATAAACATCAGGATGGTAGCCACTCCATTGATAATAGCTGACAAGCTGCTGGCAGTTGTGCGGAATTCAGGATTAAAATATCCTGCATACAAAGCTGCAAGCACACCCACGGTAATGATGGCTACTGCTATCACATTCATAACAAAAACCTTCCACGGAAAATCTCTCCTGAAGGAGAGTTCAGCAACATTTCGGGCGGAAGGGATGGCTATATTATCTTTCAGGGAAGATATCCCAGCTTTGGAAAAACTATGGATAATCAAAGAAGGAACAGATTTGTAAATACTGAACTTTTCTACCGCCACTGAAAGCATTCGCTGAAAAGTAGGTATCAGGAACCCTCCGGCAATGGTAGCAAACGTTCCTGCCAGGATTATCAAACGGAACTCCCAAAGGTTTTCCCCGGCACCAGAAAGTATGTTTTTTTCAACAGTTTTGGCCAGCAAGGGAGCCTGAAAACCATAGGCTGTGCGCGAAACCAGCACCAGAATATTAAACAGGGCAAAGGATACAGCAATGCGTCCGGTTCGTATTCCCACAATCCTTACGGAATAAGACAAAGTTGTTATCAGATTGATAAGAAATACCAATATCAATACAGCAATTACCTGGTTTGTCATCGTGTTTTGTATTGAGGGATTATTACCTGTTTTTGAGCCTGATTGTCTCCATGATGTTTAACAGATTAGCATTACCTTCAGATAAATAATATGTTTAAATCTATCAACTTGTTAAAGCAGGCATGGCAAAAATAATGAAAGTTGTAAAAGCGGTAAACAATCAGGTTGAATTAAATCTAAAAAACTTACATTTATTTGTTTTTAAATCAGAACAATCGCAGAAGAGTATGTATGCAAAACAAGGGGTGAATCCTCAGAAACACCCCTTGCTGCAAATATTACATTGTGTAATCTTACCGTTTGATCACTTTATTCGTTTTACGATGACTTCCTATCATCACTTCAACGATGTATGTTCCGGTGGGAAGTGCACCTATATTGGTGTATACACGCAACTCTCCGGGGGGCATACGCGATTCAACCACATCCTGTACCATTTTTCCTGAAAGGTCATATATTTTTACTGAAACATTTTCGAACCGTTCAAGCAAAAACACAATACTGAGTTCATCGGTAGCAGGATTGGGATATGTCTGTACATTCATTTCCTCCAGAAAATACTGATACTGATCATCATCCACGGAGGTTATAATTTCTCCTCCACAACCCAGACCCAGCGGACTCCATCCCTGGTTGTTGTTGTCATGGATTTCTGGAATTTTGTTTTCCGGGTCCAGACGGGCATAAATGCGCAAATCATCCGTCTGGTACATTTCCAGAGTATTGACAAATTCCATTTCCACTATTTGGCGGCCTCTTGCAGGAATGTTTCCTTCGGCGGTGAACAGGGTTTCTCCATTGATATCGGTCAGCAAAACACCACCTTCATCAGGATTTCCGATAAAAAACTCCACCTCAACGGGTTGATTGGTAGCTACCAGGCTATAATTCATAACTGTAAGGGACAGGGTTACGGTATCGCCGGGCAAGGGGGCTGTTTGAGAAAAGAAGATGGATTTGGTTCGGTCCACTTTCGCATCATCAGGATTGAGGTTGGAATGAACGACATCATTTTTCCACGGAAGATTCAACGCCGGATCGGCCAGGGTGCTATACTGATCTTCCCAGAATGTTCCCAAACCACCAACAAGAGGTGTTACTTTGTAAGTCACCACACCTGTTCCATCTTTCGACCAGTAAATGAGCGGCTGCGCGGCATAATTGTACTCACCGTCAGGGCCTATGATATTACCAATGGAAAAGTCAAAAGCAGTGGAACTACTCACATTTTTACTGGAAATATTCACAGCACCTTCGTTATATTCGGCTGCGAGATTGAAACCCAAACCCCACCCTGAAACAGAAAAGCTGGTAGATACGCCTGCCTGCCAGCTTTCAGTATTGGTGTTTCCAAAGGTTTCTGTATAGCTCAAAGAAAGGCTGTTGCTGCCCGACACAGAATAGCTGATATTTGCCAGACCGTTAAATATAAGGGCATTGGCATCAGGCTCTTCGGGGTAGTCGGGATAGTCTTCGATGGTTTCGATGTCAGGATAGGAAAGAATATTTCCGGGTTCGTGGTGAGGCCGGTAGTTGCCCAGCGCTTTGGATGTAGAGATATTGAGGACCATATTATTAGGTTGTTTGGGGAATACACCCAACACATAATCCACTATTTCACCTGATGCATCTTTCACCGGATACTCCCAAACATCGAGGGGAATTCTGAAAAAATGCACTTTATCGTCAACGACGGCCTCACTGGTAAGGGTTTGTTCCAGGGTAATGCTGGATTCCTGCAAATTACTGAATTGCTCTCCGTAGCGCGCTTCCACACTGGCGCTGACGGTTACACCATAAAAACCTCCCCCGACTGATGTGCCGGCGCTTACGGCCCAGTCACTGTTGAGCTCTACAGAAGTGATAAACTCATCGGTGGTGGTTTGTGAAAATGTAGCACCGAAATTACAGGGGCCACCCCCAAAGCAATTATTGATATCATATTCCACTCCGTCGATCATATCCCAGTGTACCGGAGGAGCACCGATAACCATCACGGGCATATAATAATCACATTCATAGAGGGTACCTTCTCCCAGGAAAAAGTCATCGCCATCATAGTTACCCAGGTCGATGGCAAAAGAGCGGTAGCTTTGTCCGCTTTGCTCTTCAAAACTATAAGAGTTAAACTGGGTAAGATTATATGTTTCCCCCTCTGCCCCGAAAGCTCTGATTTGAAAAATGTTGTCATTTCCCCCGGAGAGGGTTTTATGAATGGTCAGGACGTTATCGCGTCCGTCTTTGGTAATATCACCCAGAGCAAAAGCTGAACCAGATTCCTGCAGTTCATTGGTGTTACCAAGTCCGCCGGTAGATTTCAATTGCAGGGAGTTGTCTTCTTCAACACCCATAACAAATAAATCGGAAGAAGTAAAGAAAACAGCTTCCTGCCTGGTATCACCATTAATGTCGCCACTTTCGCCAAGCATGGGTAAGCCCGGACCCTGCCCATCGCTGGTCAAAAAATTATGAAAGAACGAAATCTCATCAACAATGGTGATGGAATTCAGATCGCTGCTCACCCCAAGATGATAAAAGAAGAAATTGTCAAAATCATCGTCATTTACACCGGCGTAAATGGCCAGTCCTGCCACCAAAGTAGCAGGGCCATTTTCTGCATTCCGAATGGAGGTAACTGCATTTTGGGTATAGGCCAGATTGTTGGTATTAGGCTGACTAATTACCTGGGCAATAGCAGTATCCTCGAGGGTTAAACGAGCCTTTGCGGTAATGGAAGCACTGCCGCTTCCGCTCACCTCATACACCTTTATGAAAGTAGCATATTGTCCCGAGCCGGTAGTATTGTTTTCCACGGCCATGAGTACAATTTCTTCCTTACCGTTTCCGTTCAGGTCGGCAGCATGAGCACTAAAGCCTTCAGATGCATTGAAGTTAAAAGGCACAATGTCTTCATCAGCAATGGATGCTCTTTGATTAAGGTCAAGGGTTCCGTCGCTGTCAAGGACAATAATCTGAATTTTGTTGAGGGTAGAATTTCCAATGATGAGGGCAAACTCGTGGGTACCATCACCATCAAAATCCCCTGCAATGGTTTGTATCAGACCTCTTTCATTTTGAGAGGCACTCCCAATGGGGATAGTTTCATAGCCATCGGGGTTTTCCAGAGATATATCCCTGAAAATGGTACCCTCTTCTACCTCCACCGTTTTGTTGGCAATCGCATATTTCAGGTTGCTTCCCTGCCGGAAAACCATTAGAATATCGTCGAAAGCATCACCGTTGATATCAGCAGATACCGCTGTGAGTCTGGCCTGTCCACTCATTCCGGCCTGCGAATCCTGCACGATGGGGGTCTGGTCAAAAAAAGAAAATTCGTGCTGGTTGCTTGCATAGCTGGTCCAGTCAAATCCCAGCACCTTCTGCCGAAGTTGTGAAGTTTCTTCAGGGTCAGCCCATAAAATCAGTAAATCCTGGGAGTTGTAACGCCTGGGGTCAAACTCGAAGGGATTGTCAAACTGGGCCGTTAGCTTTAAAGAGAAAAGGAAAAACAAAAACAACGAAAAGTAGATCCGGTTTTTCATACGTTTTAAATGGTTTGGTGAATAAAAACTGAAATGATTAAAACTGACAATGAGTTAGCCTAAGTTTCAGTAATAGCAGTTGCATTGATTTATATACCCATTAAAGGATCTGAAATGTCTCAGGCTTCCTTTTCTAAGTTAATCAAAATAATTCACAAATTAAAACGTACGTTTATTTTTTTGGGGGTGTAAGTTACTCTTCTGTTTCGCCCACAGAAACATCATCGAGAAACCAGCTATGGGAATCCTGTCCTTCGTAGCGAAAAGCGAGAAAAATGCTTTGACCTGCGAAATCCTGAAGATTCACAACCGTTTTCACCCAGGAGCTTTCTACAGTTGAGGTGGTCCAGATCTGGACAAAATCGCCATCTTCGGGATCGGCCGAGGCAGTTGACACCCATACACTGTTGTTATAGTACCAGGCAGGCCAGCTGTTGTACGACCAGAAAGTGAGTTCCAAATTGCTGTTTTCGGGAACAATTATCTCAGGTGTGACCAACCAACCTTCCTGCATTCCGTCAAAAGCAGGTCCGTAATTGTGGAATGCACTTTGCGATCCCATAGGGCTGTGATTTTGTGCTGAGGACAACTCCCACTGCATGAAAGCCCCTTTCAGGTTATAGCTTTGCCATCCATTGGGCGGAAATACACTGCCTTCAAAGTCTTCTGTCCAGGGAAAACTGGTTACAACAAAAGGGGGTTCTGCTTCAAATAATGCCACCAGGGTAATATCTTCAGCGGGCATAGCAAAGGTATATTCTGCAGAAGAACTAACAATGTTCCCCTCGGTATCTGTCCAGGATGAGAAAGCATAACCTTCCGCCGGAGTAGCGGTAACAGTTGTTTGTTGTACTGCGGGGAAATTCCCTTCTCCGCTGACAACACCCCATCCTTCCGGCTCAACCTGCAGAGTCAGGTTATAAGTCGTTACCTCATCACCCTTGATGCATCTTACCGACAGACCGGTATTTTTGGCATAGGCCGAACGACTCATTCCTTTATGGCTATGCATCAGCACTCTCGTATAAGCATATTCATCAGAAGATTCAGTAGCACTCCAGAAATATCCATAGCTTCCTTTGTGCAAAAACCCTCCTGTTGTGGTATAGTTACCTGCAGGCATGGCTCCAAAGTCAGATTCATCTGTTCCATATCTTTGATCATGAGCATCCCAGCGTGGATGTTCCGTTGTTGCAAACGCATCTCCCAATGGAGAGTTTACCTGGCGGCGCGACTTCAGCAAGGTTCCTGCATTATTATTATTGCCCCAGGTTTCGGCGTCAAGAAACAAAGTAAGTTCATGCCATTCCTCATCAGTGGGGACACGCCAGCCTGCCGGGCACAACCCCCTCAAATCATTCACTGCATACCAGTTGTAAAGTTTGCCATACAATGAGCCGTTTTGCGCATCATGATCATACACAATCCAGGCACCGTCCAAAGTATTCACCCAGTTTTCACCTCCTGAAGATTCCGGTATTACCTCACCGTTTACATAACGTCCGGTCCGCAGATTTTCTGCCATCCATTCCTGTTCTCCTATAACAACAATGGGATAAACGTTTCCATCAATGTCCGTTACTGTGGTTTGCCCGATAACAATCAGGTCAAAGGAAAAAAATATTGCGAGGAGGAATAGTACCTGGAGTTTTTTCATGTCGGGAAAAAATATGTTTTTAAAAAGTACGTCAAACTAGCACAGGAAACGAAGCTGTTCAACGACTGTAAATATACACAGCAATTCATTACCAAAACCCTGAACTTCACCGAAAACAGCAAAAACCATCAGGCTTTTCTCTTCATCCCTTTGCTAACCAACTCGTACCATTTCCTGAAGGGGTTACCTTCGGGTTCATTTTTCTCTCCATAGCCTCCGTAGCCATAACCATAACCGTAGCCGTAGCCATAACCGTAGCCATAACCGCTGCGGGACAATTTTACATCATTGATTTCGATGCAGATATTATGCGCGTCAATTTTTTCTGCAAATTCATTGAGGAACTCCAGGCTTGACTTATCGCTGAATTTTTGCCTTACGATAAATATGGCAATATCAGAGTTTTTAATAAGGTTAATACCATCAGGGACAATTCCGATGGGTGGAGTGTCAATAACAATATAATCATACTGAGGTTTAAGATTCTTCAGCAACATATTCATATTGTCTGACTCCAGCAGCTCGCTGGGATTAGGGGGTACCGGTCCGGCGGTGATAACCTGCAGGTTGGGGCTGTGGTCAACATTTTGAATAATTTCCTCCAGTGTATTATTTCCCACCAGAAAATTGGACAATCCAGGCACCTGATTAATATGGAAATCATCAAATATCCTGGGTTTACGCAAGTCTGCCCCTATCAACAATACTTTTTTACCTGACAAGGCAATAACAGAAGCGAGATTAATGGCTGTAAAGGTCTTACCTTCCTGGGAACGGGTAGAAGTGATAGAGATAACTTTGTTTTTAGCGCCTGTAGCAAAATACTGCAGGTTGGTTCGCATGGCTCTGAAGGCTTCTGTGACCGGTGACTTATTGTCCGCAAAAACTACCAGATTCAATGAATCTACCTTGGCAGCCATTTTATTGTGAGGGATCACTCCCAGGACGGGAAAATCAACCATATCAGTGACCTCTTTCTTGTCCTGGATACGATTATCGAAAAAGTCGCGCAGTAAAATCAACGCCAGAGGAATTATCAGTCCGGCCACCATGGCAAAGGTGTAATTGCGCCGTTCTTTGGGTGCAACAATACTGGTAAACCTTGCTCTGTCAACTATTTTATGATCGGGCACGTTGCTGGCCATGGCAATGCCGGCCTCAGCACGTTTCTCCAGTAAGTAGTTGTATGTGTCGTTGCTCAGGTTGAATCGCCGCTGAATCCCAACATATTCCCTGGCTGTTCCGGGCAGCTGACTGATACGCTCTTCCAGCCGATCGATGCGTCGGTCGATATCGGCCATCATAATATCGGAAGCACTCTGTATGCTTCTCAGGTTTTCCGTAAGCCCTTCAAGTGCCAGGTTGATTTGGCGGTTGATATTCTGTATATTGGGGTTCTCTCGTGTACCCATTTCCATCAACTGGGCACGTTCGGTGTACAGATTACTCAGCTCCAGAATATGAGTTTGCAGCATGGCATCTTCAATACCCAATGCAGAAGGGCTAAACACATTTCTGAAATCTCCCCTGTTGTCTATATACTCCAACAGGTATTCGTAATACTGTCGTTTCAGATTTTCTATGGCTTTTTGGTTGTCCAGCTGCTGCAATTCACCAAAAAGTTGCTGGGAAGCAGCTCCCACCTCCATGAGCTGGTTTCTGCTTCTGAAATCCTCCAGTGACGATTCTGCAAGTATCAAAGAATCAGAAACTACATTGATTTGGGCATCAATGAACCGGATGGTGTTTTCTGCTATCTGGTTTTTCTCATACAAACTCTGCTGTACATACACTTCAGTTAGGGTGTTGAGAAAGTCCATTGCCCTTTCGGGATGGGTTGCTTCAAAGGATAACTGGACAATAGATACCTCATCGTTGAGCGGTGACACCCCCATGGAGCTCACATAGCGGGAGGTAAGGGCGGCGGCGCTGTTAATAACAAACAGATATTCCCTGCTCACATGGCTTGCCGGTGTAAAATTGGCATTTTTTGTCAATCTGAGGCGAAATCCGTCCGACTGAAATACATCTCCAAATTTTACTGTGTGGGTCTCTTCGCCATTGCGAATCCTGAACCTTTTCTTTTCGGTAAGCTTGATTTCATAAGTATCATCAGACACGATCTTAACATGAAACAGTCTGTTGTAGGGCACCGGTAAGCTTTTATCCCAATCAACGATAAAAGGTGTGTTTTTGTAAATCTCCGTGGTACGCATTTCGCCCACAAGTCTTCCGATATTGTAATAAGACACCTCAACATCCATTTTGCGGATGGCCGAATCAACCAGTGAGAATGACCTGAGCACGGCCATCTCATTGAAAAGGTTGTTTCGCTGATAAAACAAATCGAGCTCACCCATAATTTGTCCGGGACGGAACCCCCCTTTGCGGTCATCGCGGATGAGAACTGTTGCCCGGGTACGATATACGGTATCGGCGAATTTGTTTACAAAGTAGGCAATGGTAAGAGCTACGGTCAGGCTAATTACAAACCAGTACCAGAACCTTGCATACTTGAAAACAATTTTCTTGATGTCGAGGGTTTCTTCGCGGAAGGGATCTTTATTCATATTAAAAGGATGTTTTTCCTGGAGATTCTTATACCGGGTGAATCGGATGGATTAATTACTGAAATAATTGATGAGCAACAGTGTGGTAGAGATGGTTGAAAAGACCAATGCAAAGGGAAACTGGTTGATTCCAAGTCTCTTGATCCTGTAGGGTTCTACATAAACGATGTCGTTGGGTTGAAGGTAGTAGTATTCTGATGTCAGGGCTGTGGCCTGGTTGAGGTTGATGGAACCAAACGTTGCTCCTTCCTCTGTTTGCCTTACAATGGTAATGTTTCGGTTTCCAAAGTCGGTAAGATCTCCGGCTACGGCAATAGCATCAAGGATGCTTACACGATTATCGTACACATAATATTTCCCCGGGCTTCCTACTTCACCTAAAACGGAAAAAGAAAAATTAACAAGTTTTACCAGTATAGTGGCACCAATCAAATACTCTTCCACCTCTTTTTCTATGTGTTTGGTTGCTTCGGCAATGGTTTTTCCTTCTACATTTACATTTCCCACCACTGGCATCGTTACTTCCCCGTTTTTATCCACGTTATACCCGTGTAAAAACATCTGTACATTACCAATCCCGCCGCCACCGGCCGCAGTAGTTCGCTGCCCGCTGCGATCACTGTTAAACATCGCAAACGATTTTTCATCGTGGGTATGTACCTGTATGTATAGAATATCTCCGGATTTGATCCTGTATTCAGGTTTTAAAAACCCGAAACTTTCAGCATCTTCTGCCTGACGTTGAAGATAGACGATTTTTTTATGGGGTGTACAGGAAGTAACCAGCATAACAATCAGCAATATTCCAATAATCTGGTTCCGGTATTTTTTGTTTAAGGGGTTTACCGCTGAATTATCCTTAAGGTGCTTTGGTGTCATATAAAATCACAGGTTTGTTTATATCGGGGAAAAATCCCTTTTGGTATCCAATAAATCCGGACAAAATTACAATATTAAATGGATTTACGCCTGTTTTTTGCGCAATAAACCCATCCAATAACTCAATACAACGATACGGTCAATTTATTATTGTTCAACATGATACCCTCAGTTGTCAGCGACTAAAAGATTCCATACATCATTCTGCCTATCATAAAGTATATAAACAACCCAATAATATCGTTGGAAGTAGTAATGAAAGGCCCGGTGGCCAATGCCGGGTCGATCTTGAGTTTGTCCAGTGCCAGTGGCACAAATGTGCCAAAGATAGAGGCAAACATAATAACGGTCATCAGCGATACGCTCACTGTAATACTCAAAGCGAGAGTAGGTGCAAAGAAAAAACTGTAGAGCAACAAAATAGCCGAACAAACCAAACCATTGATAAATCCCACTGACGCTTCTTTCCATAATTTGGGGAGAATTCCTGCTGTAAGGCTATGGTTGGCAAGGCCTTTCACAATAAGTGCAGATGACTGAACCCCCACATTTCCTGCCATCGCCGGAATCAAAGCCATAAAAAAGGCCATTTCAGGATACATCCCAATCTGATCTTCATAATTGGCTATCACCCTTGAACCGATGATACCTCCAAACAATGCTACCACAAGCCAGAACAAACGTCCCTGCATAATCTCCCAGATCTTATCGCCTGATTCAATATTCTGGGTCATACCCGACATCATCTGGTAGTCTTTCTCCGCTTCCTCCCTGATAAAATCTACAACATCATCAATGGTAATTCTGCCAATAAGACGACCCAGCTCATCGAGCACGGGCATTACCACCAGGTCGTATTTGTCCATCAGGTTAGCCACTTCTTCTCCTTTCTGAGTAGCTTTTACACTCACCACATCAGGAGAGTAAAGCTCTGCAACTTTGGCCCGCGGAGAGGCGATCAGAAGCTTTTTGAGAGAAAGCAAACCCAGCAGCACATCATCGTCGTCTACCACATAAACAGAATAGACCTCTTCTACTTCCTCTGCTTGTTTTCTCATTTCCCGGATGCAGGTTACCACATGCCAGTTAACATTTACTTTGATATACTCCTTGGCCATTAATCCACCGGCTGAATTGGACGGATACACCAGGAGGTCAGCAATATCCTGAGCTTGCTGGCGGTCTTCCAGATGACTGAGCACCTCTTCTCTTTTTTCCTGGGGGAGTTCGGAAATCAGGTCGGCAGCATCATCCGAATCAAGGTTATTGATAAACTCACGGGCAATTTCCTGGGTTGAGAAGGAGTCCAGAAACCTTTCACGCACATCATCTTCCAGCTCCATCAGCACTGCTGCGGCTTCTTCCTTTTCCAGCAGGGTGTAGAGATACTTCGCCTCTTCGAGGCTCAATTCATCGATAAATTCAGCAATGTCTGCAGGATACAACTCATTGATAATTTCCTGCAAATAATCTCGCTGATTCTCCCTTATGCCTTCCCGGATAGCATCAAGCTTGATATCTTTTACATTTATGGTCATAAAGTAGGCGTGAAATTGTTCTTACTTTTTTGGGGAAAGCATATTACTAACGGTACTGATTTCCACGAAGGAAGGTCCTGATTTTTTACCAAAATTACCGGCCAGAACGGCAATCAGATCCTCCTGGTTGAGCTCCTCTGATTTTAAAAGTCTTTTCAGGGTATGTTCAATAAACTCTTTTTTGGAGGTTTCTATATCAATAAAGTCGGCATAAATTCCATAGTTCAGCGCAAGCTCCCTCAATACTCTGTCGTCATAGCACTGTGCATAAATGGGGGATTTTCCGCGGAATGCCGCCAGGTATCTTGCAGTTTTTCCCGTGTCAGTATCTGTTATAATGGCTTTGGCTTCCAGCTTTTCGATGGATCGAACAGCCATTTTGGATAAGAATACTGAAATCTGATTTTCGTGAGGCAATACATTTTCTTCTGCAAAAGGGGCTCTCGATTTTTCGGCTTCCCTGACAGTTTTGGCCATGGTTAAAACCGATTCAAGCGGATATTTTCCGTAAGCAGTTTCACCACTGAGCATCACCGCATCAGCACCGGTAAAAACGGCATTGGCGATATCAGTAATTTCTGCCCTTGTGGGCCGGGGGTTTTCAATCATGCTGTGCAGCATCTGAGTTGCCACAATAACCGCCTTTTTTCTTTTTATACACTTGGATACCAGCTGGGCCTGAATGCCCGGTATCTTTTCTGCCGGCACTTCAATGGCCAAATCGCCCCGGGCTACCATTATGCCATAAACATGATCCAGGATTTCATCAATATTATCAATGCCCTGCTGATTTTCTATCTTGGCAATAATTTTTATCTGGCTGTTGTGCTTGTCCAGAATCTCTTGAATAGCAAGAACATCTTCTTTGTTACGCACAAACGAATGGGCAATAAACTCAATATCATGATCAATAGAGAAATTAATGTACTCGCGGTCTTTCTCCGAGAGCGAAGGGAGGGCAACAGCACTGCCGGGCAGGTTGATACTTTTGCGGGGTTTTATCAAACCCTTGTTTTTTACTTCGCAAATAAGATGCTTATCATGTTTCTCCTTTACCTCCAGCTCAATATCTCCATCATCTATCATAATGCTTTTGCCCACTTCCAGGCTGGCCACAAACTCTTTGTAGTTGACAAACAAACAATCAGAAGAAGATGCTCCGTCGGGATCTCCGGCAACCCTGATAGTCTGGCCTTTCTGAACCTCAATATCTTTTCCTGAATTAACCGTGCGTATCTCGGGTCCTTTGGTATCAATCAATATCGGGACACGATTAGTAATTTTCTTAACCGTTTTCATTATTTCCAGGGTATCATCAGGCTGCTGATGGGCAGTATTGATGCGCACTACATTCATCCCGGCTTTTATCATTCTGCGCAAAAATTCCTCATCACAGTATTTATCGGAGATCGTCGCAACTATTTTGGTAAGTTTATCCATAGCTCAGTAAATTTTTTCATTGTTTTCTTTGCCAATCAACAGGCAGGAATTAATTCTGATATTCACACATATATTCTCCCAAAATCATTCCATCAGACGGGCGTTGTGCCTTTGAGGGCAGCTGGCAGATTGTTTTTCGGTTGAAATTTTTTAAGTGATAACTCAGTATGTGCAACTGCTTATCTACGGAAAACCCATTTTTGAGAGAACTTCATTTTTTTGGCTATGCAAAAATACAAAAAATAGGGAGGTTTATTGGATTTAAAGCAAATCGGGGGCGTAATATTTTCAGGACTGCCTCTGCCAGAATCTTTGTTCTGCATAAGTTTCTTTTGAGAAACAGGAATATCTCGTGATTTTTTCTATTTTTGTTGTTTTTTAAAATTTTACAAAACTCAATCTACTCCCCCATGTTCAAGTCTTTATCCATGCTTTCAGTTATTATATGCTTATCATTTTCAGGTAACACCCAGGAATTTTACCACACAGGGTCGCCCGACAATGTCGACAGCATCCCCGAATTCGGAATATTGCTGGCCGGAGGTGCCTCTGATAATGACGATGGGATGCAATGGCTTGCTGAAAAAGCCAACGGGGGTGATGTGGTGGTTTTAAGGGCTTCGGGCTCTGATGGCTACAACGATTACATTTATTCTCAACTTGGAGTAAATGTCAACTCGGTGACATCCATTGTAATCACCAGCGCTGCCCAGGCCAATGACCCCGGGGTATGTGAAGTGGTGGAAAATGCAGAAGTTATTTTTATTGCCGGGGGAAATCAATGGAATTACTACAGCCACTGGAAGGAAACCTGCCTTCATGATGCCATTCATAATCATGTAAACGTAAAAGGGGGTGCCATCGGAGGCACCAGTGCCGGACTTGCCATTCTGGGGGAGGTGGTGTATACGGCTGAAGAAGGCTCCGTGTGGACGGAGGAAGCCCTCGGCAATCCCTATCATTGGCGAATCACACTTGCCCGTGATTTCCTGGACATCCCTTTTATGGAAAACATTGTAACGGATTCGCACTATAACAACATTTATGACGATGACAATAATCGCCATGGCAGACACATGGCTTTTATGGCCCGTATGATGACAGACTGGCAAATGGAGGCTAAAGGTATTGGGGTAAATGAATACACAGCTATTGGAGTAGAGCCCGACGGTATAGCCAGAGTGTTCGGAAGTCCGGGTTATGACGATTTTGCCTACTTTCACAGAACCCTTGCCTCACCTGAGGTTTGCGAGGAAGGAGAACCCCTGCATTGGGTTAACGGGCAAAATGCGGTGGCAGTTTATCGTATTAAGGGAGACAAGGAAGGATCGGCTACCTTCAACCTTAGCAACTGGTACGAGGGCAATGGAGGAGAATGGTTCAGATGGTATGTGGAAGAAGGTGAACTGATGGTGATGGAAGGAGATCCGGTAAACATTGATCCTATCGCAATAAGCAGCAATTCATCCGAAATCATTCGCTTTTATCCCAACCCGGTGGTGGATTATATTACCCTTGAAGCCGATTCAGATGTACTTTTTTCCTCTTACAGCATTCATGACTTGTCGGGACGTATGATTGCGAAAAAAGAGATTCAAAACAGCAGTGTTTTCAGAGTAAATCTTTCGTACCTGAAGCCGGGAATATACATTATGAAAATCCGGCATGAAAACATCATGGTTCCACTGAAAATTCTCAGAAAGTAATCTCCGGCTAAAAAATTGCCTGAAGACCGGAGAAAAGTTAATTCTTGATTTGAAAACTTAATACTTCAATACCTTAAAAGCTCTCTTTTCTCCTCCTGGCGAAAAAAGTGTCAATACATAAACACCGGCGGATATATGCTCCAGATGAATTTCCCGGGTTTGCTCTTTCAGATTATCCTCCATCAGAACTTTTCCATTGAGATCCGCCAAAATCCATTTCCCGTTAAACCATAATTCGGGATAGTCGATGGTAAGCGTCCGGGTAAACGGATTGGGAGAAACACTGAAAGAGGTGGTGTCAGGAATGTTTATGCTCGTTGAATCCCAGACCATGTAATTTTTGAGCATGAAATTACGTGGATCAAAAATCAACTCTTTTACCTCTCCCTGGATATCTGCCACAAACTCCTGCAGGTTTTCCTCCTGGAAAACCCTGATAATATGCTCATTGTCATCAACCGTTACAACTTTAAATTCGAGCGTTCCGGCAAAAAACAAGGGGTGATTGGCTGAGGTTGTCTGGGAGGAACGGATGTGAAGTTTTCCATCTTTCTGCCACCAGATAATTTCGTAATTGGGGAAACCTTCGCCATAGTACCACTGGTCGAAAAACCATTCCCAGTTTTGCCCGGTCATCAAATCAACTGTACTCCTGAAATCGTCTCCTGAAGCAACACCATCGGCATATATTTCCTGAAATTCCGCCATGATGCTGAAAAAGAGGGGGTCATTATTGATCTCAAACCTTAACTGGTGAAGAATGGCAGCTCCCTTGCGGTAAGAAAGCCGTCCACTAAAAATCCTCCATACATCAAACAAAAGCATGGGGGGCACATACACACTGCCATCGGGTTGCGATTTGATGTTATCATGTGCAAATTGCATCCAGTCACTGGCAGATTCAGGGCCAATGATAAATTCACGGGAGAGATATTCTGAATAGGTGGCAAACCCTTCATTGATCCAGATATCGCTCCACGTAGCACAGGTTACATTATTGCCAAACCAGTGATGTGCCAGCTCATGGGCCGTGATATCGAATCCGAAATATCCCATGGTCGACATGGTTTGGTGCTCCATAGCTCCTCCCATGGGCGCCTGGGCATGACCATATTTTTCTGCAGAAAAGGGGTATTTCCCCCATAGCTCCGACATTAGCTCCATCAGAGTGCTGGTCATTTCAATATTATCGCGCTGACTTTCGAGAACTTCCGGGTAATTATAAATAAAATTCTGAACCCAGACACTATCGTTGGGTGAATCCAGAGGCGCCATAAAACTAAACTCCTGGTAATTGCCCACCGCCATAGAAATCAGATAATAAGCAATGGAGTAGCGGGAATGCCATTCATACCTGAGCCTATCTTCCGGTAAGGGAGTAACTTGCTGCAGCAAGCCATTGGAAGCAGCAATAAAGCCGGAAGGGGTAGTAATATAAACATTTACACTGTCGGCCTTGTCATTCAGTACCTGCTTTACAGGAAACCACTGCCGCGCGTTGTGGGGTTCGGAAAGGGTCCACAGCACAGGGTCGCCAAAGCTATTGGCAGCTGTCTGAATACCGGAAAAGAATCCTTCCGGAGAAGGCTCTCCGGAATAAAAAATCTCTATATCAACCATGGCTCCCTGAGGTTTCATTTCGCCCAGGTCAATTTCCAGCGCATCATTAGCATGCTGAAATGGCAGGTTACCTTCCTCACTGACAACCTGGCTTACGGTGTGTTCATTCACCAGTTCAAGAACAAGATAGCGGGTATCCGGAGTTACGATTTCAGAAACGATTCTCACAGAACCCTGAACAAACGTGCTGGCGGGGTTGACCTCCAAATCCAGACCGTAGAACTTTACATCATAATCATGCACCCGGACATCCTGCTCATAAATACCTATGGACGGAACCTCCTGGCGCGCTTTGGCACAAAAATGAGAACACTGGTGCCGGGGAAATTCACGTTGATGAAATTGTGCATGCAAAGAAGGGGCAAGCAACAAGAACACCACAACAAACTGAGTAAAAAACAATCGGAGAGCAATTTTCATTCGAATAAATTTGAATTCATCTGTTGGCAAAAAAGGAAGCTCTTTTGCTGTATCGGCTAACTTAAAACCTACCCAAGAGAGAGTTATAAAGATAAGCATTGTTTGCTGAAAGGAAGAATGAATTCAGGCTAAAAAATATCCATGATTCATTGCTTGTGCAAAAACGCACACAGAGTGTTCGAATATGAACAAGTGGAAACCCTTTGTCAGAGAAATTCCCCTTTTTTTTAATGGGAATTTATGCTCATAACTTACAAACAGAAAGACTATTACAAAGTCTGCAAACACAGCAGCAGGATTAATTCCTTAAAAAACTCAAATAGTTTGTAACGTTTCCGCCTGATTTTCGTCTTACCTTCATGTTCTTGTTTAACAGGGCATAGCACCATTTAAATTATAATTAACTATTTTATTAGCTGAATTAAAACATTTTGGCACATTTAATGTTAGAAGCACAAAACGTTTAAAACGAAAATAGTTTTTCCTCAACAGATATGGATACAAAAACGCGAATTCTCCAACAGGCCTCAGATATGTTCACCCGGTATGGTATACGCTCCATTACCATGGATGAAATTGCCCGGTCAATAGGGATTTCTAAACGCACCCTATACGAAAGTTACTCCAACAAGGAGGATTTACTATCCTATTGTATTGAGTTTCAATACCAGGAAAACCTGAAGTTCAGGAATACAATCGTTTCAACTTATGAGAATGATCCCCTGGAAATTATCTATCAGCATTTTCGTCAGGCACTGATTATATTAAACGGCCTGCACCCAAACTTTTTCAATGACTTACAGAAGTACCATCCCCGCATCTGGAAAGAGCAAATTGAAAACAGGCAGGAGGAAAGTATTGCATTTACCACTTCCATGATTGAGCTGGGCGCTTCCAAAGGTATTTTCCTGGACAACAAACATCCGGAAATTTTAAGTACCATGATTCATTCGGTAATGCAAATGATGACGCTGGATAATATTTTTCCTGAGACCAAATATCCCCGCTCAGAAGTTATAAGGCAGGTGCTGCTGAATTTTATCAGAGGCCTTGCCACAGAAGAGGGGTTAAAGCAGATAGACGAAAAATTCAATCAGAATCCCTATCCCGGCAATTAACATATAGTTTATATAAAACAATCACTGGTAAAATGAACAAAATTAAAGCTCTCATTTCTTCAATTTCCTTTATCCTGGCATTGCTGCCTCTCTATTCCCAGACAGACACCTTGCACCTGACCAGGGAATCGGCGCTGGAAATGGCCCTCGAAAACAACCCTTCCATAGCCATTGCACGACTTGAAAAAGCACGACTTGAGGCACGTGTCAATGAGGCTCGTGGCAATTTGCTCCCTTCCCTTAATGCCACAGGTTCCTATACGCGCAACCTAAAGAAACAGGTTATTTTCTTTCCCGAGGAAATGGCACCCCTTTTCGGGGGTGTAACAGCCCTGGAGGTAGGAAATGACAATTCATTCATGGGAGGTCTGCAGTTTGCTCTGCCTCTCTATAACCCTGCCATATACGCGGGTATTGATGCCGCCCGGACTGAACAAAAAATTGCAGAAGAAAACTTCAGGGCACAGTCCATCGAACTTACATACACTGTACAAAGAGCCTGGAATGATGCCTTGCTGGCCCGGGAATCTTTTGAGGTTATTAATTTCAGTTTTGAAAATGCCAGAGAAAACCTTGAAAACATCCGGAAAATGCATGCACAAGGACTTGTGGCAGAATACGATTTGATAAGAGCAGAGGTTCAAACCGAAAACCTCAGACCTGATGTTTTGCAAGCCGCCAATGCCTCTGAACTCAGCGTCAACCTCCTGAAAACCCTCCTTGGGATTGATGAACAAACTCCCGTTGCCATAGAAGGAGACCTGCTGGAAAGTTCAGAAGAGATGTTGCGCAACTTTAACATTACCCAGGCCGAAAGAGCACTTCACAACAATCCCGATTATGTTAATCTGGGTTTGCAGCGCGACTTGATTTTAAAACAGTCCCAATCTGTTAAAGCCACCTCACGTCCAAGTCTTACTGCTGTTAGTAACTACATGTATCTTTCTGAAGCCAATGACTTCAAGGTGGGAGATTATAACTGGGTAAACACAGCATCTGCAGGTTTGCAGCTGAGTATTCCGATTTTCAGGGGCTTTACCAACCGCAACCAGGTAAAACAACTGGAAATAGGAGCCAAACAAATCCAGCTACAGCGCGAGTATCTCAAAGATAACCTAAGTATTGAATTATCCAACATTTTAAAAAACATGGATGTAGCCATTGAAAAGGCTGTTCATGCACGTCGCAATGTTGAGCTGGCAGAAAGAGGTTATGACATAGCCAGACTTCGTTACGAATCAGGACAGGGAACGCTGCTGGAGGTAAACGATGCAGATGTTTCCCTTACACGCGCCCGTTTTAACCTGCTCATGGCAAAACATGAACTGCTACAGGCAAAAGCTCAGTACGACCGGTTTATTGGACAAAATTAATCACAATACATAAAAATTTTCAATACATTTTTCAACGCTAACAATTAAACAAAATTCAATGAAAGCTTCAGCAATTATTCAGGCTACCCTTCTTATTTTCGTCATGCTCTTTATCGCTTCATGCCAGACAGCTGTGGAACAGGAAGAAACCGACAGCAGGGTTTTGGTAAGAGTAACTCCTTCTTCTGTTCAAACGGTAGTTAACAATCTGGAATTTACCGGCACGGTATTGCCTTACGAAGAGGCTCATATTGCACCTGCAGTACCAGCACGCATCAACAGAATTCTGGTAGATGTGGGCGACAAGGTTTCCAAAGGACAACTTCTGGTTGAAATGGATAACACACAATTATTTCAGGCGCGCGTTCAGCTCGACAACCTGGAAAAAGAACTTGCCCGTCTTGACACACTGCTCCGCGCAGGGGCTGTTACCCAGCAATCGTATGATCAGCTCCAGACACAATACCAGGTAGCACAAAGCAACATCGAAAATCTGTCAACCCATACACAGGTGCGTTCCACTCTCAATGGTGTAGTTACGGCAAGGTATTTCTCAGCAGGGGAAATGTTTACCGGCACTCCCTCCCCTGCCGGCAAGCCTGCCATTGTATCCATCAACCAGATACAGCCTGTGAAAATTATTGTCGGAGTATCCGAAAGATATTTGCCCGAGGTAACCATAGGACAAAAAGCAGAAGTTACCACAGAAGTATTTTCAGACAGGGTTTTTTCAGGAAAGGTGAACAGAATATACCCTACCATAGACAGGGCAACAGGCACTTTTCGTGTAGAGGTAGTAATAGACAATCAGGATGAAAACCTTCGCCCCGGGATGTTTGTAAGGGTCGCTTTAAGCCTGGGTGAACATGAAGCCTTGCTGGTACCCGCCTTATCAGTGCTGAAGCAGACCGGATCCAATGAACGGTTTGTTTTTGTTGTAGAAGACAATGTAGCCCAAAGACTTACTGTGGAGCCGGGACGAAAATTTGATGACAGGATAGAAATCCTCTCGGGTTTGAAAGCCGGGCAGCAGTTGGTTATTACTGGGCAACACAACCTTATTCAGGGTTCTGAAGTAGAGATTGTGGAATAAATAACGATTTGATTTAACAGTAAAGTAAACATTAGCATGAGTATATACAGCACCGCCGTTAAAAGACCCATTACCACGCTGGTAATCTTTGTTGCAGTACTTGTAATGGGAGTCTTCAGCTTGCGCAACATGCCCATCGATTTGTATCCTGAGATTGATCCACCGTTTATCAGTGTTTTTACCATCTACCCGGGAGCAAGTGCAGCAGATATCGAAACCAACGTGACCAGGCCGCTGGAAGACAACCTGAGTATTGTCACCAACCTGAAGAACATGACCTCGCAATCGCGTGACGACATTTCATCCATTACCCTGGAGTTTGAATATGAAACCAACCTGGACGAAGCCACCAACGAAATCAGGGATGTAATAGGGCGTATACAGCGCTTCCTGCCCGAGGGGATAGAACAACCCACTGTGTTTAAATTTTCTTCCAGCATGATTCCGGTCATGATGCTCTCGGCTACGGCTGAAGAAAGCTACCCGGCCCTTGCCAAGATTTTGGATCAGAGACTTATCAATCCGCTGAACAGGATTGAAGGAGTAGGAGCCGTGGGCATTTTTGGGGGACCGGAAAGGGAGATTCAAATCAATGTGGATCCCCGCAAACTGGAAGCCTACAATATGAGCGTGGAACAGCTGGGAGGTATTCTGGCGGCAGAAAACATCAACCTGCCATCGGGGAATGTTAAATTTGGGAGCGTAGATTACCCACTGAGGTTTACAGGCGAATTTGCAGAAAGCAGCCGGATCAACGACATTGTGATCACCACTTTCAATGGCAATCCGGTTTATGTCAGAGATGTGGCCGAGGTTAAGGACACCCTGCGGGAAATGACCATCGAAGAAAGAATCAACGGGCGGCAGGGTCTTCGCCTGATTGTTCAGAAACAATCAGGTGCCAATACCGTTAAAATTGCCAACGAGGTAAACGAGATGCTGGAAGAGATTGTCAAGACCTTGCCTCCTGATATCACTATTGGAGTGGTTTTCGATACTTCTGAGTTTATTAATAACTCCATCAGCAATCTCATCAACATCCTTTATTATGCTGCTATTTTTGTTACCCTGGTGGTTTTATTTTTTATTGGCCGATGGAGGGCAACCTTTATTATTATTCTTACCATCCCGGTTTCGTTGGTCACAGCATTTATTTACCTGTACTATACTGGAAATACACTCAACCTGATTTCACTTTCATCGCTTACCATTGCCATGGGTATGGTGGTAGATGATGCCATCGTGGTGCTTGAAAACATTACACGTCAAATAGAAAAGGGTAGTTCTGCCCGCGAATCGGCCATTTATGGCACCAATGAGGTAGGATTAGCCGTAGTAGCTTCAACCCTTACAGTAGTGGCGGTATTTCTCCCCATGACGCTTATCAGCGGACTCATGGGATTATTTTTCAGACAACTGGGCTGGATTGTAACCATCACCATTACCGTTTCTACCCTTGCAGCTTTGTCGCTCACTCCTATGCTCTCTTCGCAGCTGCTGAAATATTCATCTGCCAAACGTACCGGTTTGGGTCCCAAAACAAGTGCATTTATTGATAAAACATTGTCAGGGCTTGACAACCTGTACAGTAATATTCTGGGTTGGGCCGTAAAACACAAATGGAAAGTGGTAATCATTTCTGTCTCCATTTTCTTTTCCAGTCTTTTCCTGACCGGTTTTATCGGAACAGGATTCTTTCCTGAAGCAGACAACAGCAGAATTTCGGTCAGTATTGAATTGCCCACAGGACTGAGACTGGAAGAAACATCTCAAACGGCCAGGGCCATTGAAAAAGTCATTGAAGAAAACTATCCTGAGATAGAAGCTGTCAATACCAGTGCGGGATACAGCACCACGGCAGGAATATTCGGTAATCCGAGAGCAGGAAGCCATACTATCGATTTAGATTTCCGCCTTTCTTCGCCCACAGAACGTGAGCGGGATGTATGGGAAGTTGCCGATGCCATCAGAGAAGACCTTTCTGTATTTCCTGAAATCGTAACCTATACGGTAGAAACCGAGGGAGGGGGATTTGGTGCAGGGGCACCCATTCAGATAGAAGTGTACGGTGATGATTTCAATGCTACTTCCGCATTTTCTGATGAGCTTGCTGAAAAAATGAGGAACATTGAAGGCACAAGAGATGTAGACCTGAGTCGTGGACCGGAAAAACCAGAGTTGCGTATTGTCCCCGACCAGGAAAAAATGTCGAAATTTGGGTTGAACACCAACACGGTATCAAGGGCTATTCGCAATCGCATTGAAGGGATGACTGCCACCCTTTTCCGCGAAGATGGCGAGGAATACGAAGTTGTCATTCGTCACGAAGAAGAGTTCAGAAACACTTTTTCGGATATCGAAAACATACAAATTATGAATCCCATGGGCCAAATGGTGCGCCTGAAGGAATTTGCCTCCATTGAAGAGTTTTACAGCCCACCCAATATTGAACGAAAAAACCGGATGCGCTTTCTCACCGTCAACAGCCAGCTTCACGGCAGGTCACTTGGCAAGGTCACCTCCGATATCCAGGCCGCCATTGATGAGATGGAAATCCCGGCAGATATCACCTATCGCTTTGCCGGAGAAATTCTGGAGCAGCAGGAAGCTTTTGCAGACCTTCTCCTGTTGCTGTTGCTAAGTATTTTCCTGGTTTACGTAGTGATGGCATCACAATTCGAATCATTCTCCATGCCTTTTATCATTATGCTGGCTGTCCCGTTTTCTTTCACCGGTGTATTGCTCGCCTTGTCCATTAGCGGAAGCGAACTCAATGTAATATCCTTTATCGGAGCTATTATCCTGGTGGGGATTGTGGTGAAAAACTCTATTGTACTGGTTGACTATACCAATTTGCTAGTGGGTCGTGGAAGAAGTATTATCACTGCTGTGCGGATGGCGGGAAAATCACGTTTGCGACCGGTTTTGATGACCACGCTTACCACCCTGCTGGCCATGATTCCATTGGCCATTTCCACAGCTGAAGGTTCTGAAATATGGCAGCCCATGGGTGTGGCAGTGATTGGCGGACTCAGTTTCTCAACCCTTATTACCCTGGTATTTGTTCCTGTGGTATATACGCTCAACGGAGCAAGAAAAATCAAAAAAGCACGCAAACGCAATCGCAAGGCACTATTATTGCAGGCCCAATAACGCTTTGCAGGCAGCTTAAACAAACCCGGAATCTACAATAAAATTTATTATAATATGAAAGCAGTATTTATCGTTTATAACCAGGCTCTTTCTGAAAGAGTTACAGAAATGCTCGACAGACTGAATGCCCGGGGATTTTCACAATGGCAGGATGTAAAAGGACGGGGTACGCAAAAAGGGGAACCGCATATGGGATCCCACACATGGCCCGCCATGAATTCTGCCGTTCTATCGGTAGTAGACGAAACCCTGGCTCAAAAACTCCTTGAGGCCGTTAAAAAAATCAATGAAACAGCAGAAATGCAAGGCATCAGAGCTTTCACCTGGCATATCGAACAAACGGTTTAGTTCAGATGTAACCACATTTTTAACCTTAAAACAACAAAATATGACCTATTCAGAAATTCACGGAAAAATTCAGTTCATTCTCAATAAGGAAATGAGGGTTTTCAATGGCTCTCCTTCGTATACCGCCAATTTTTATGACGATTTTGGCCTTTCAATCTGGGAGCTGAACCTGCTGCTGAATAATGTTGAAGACCACTTTAACATAAGACTGGAATATGGCCTGGAAAAACAAATTTCCACCATCAACCAGCTTGTAACTGTCATTCACAAGGAAAGGCAAAAGCAGTATCTACAGCAAGGTGCAGCCTGAGATTACAACAATTTATCAATGGCATCGGCAAGTTTGCGGTCTTTGTCCGTAACTGTATTGCCGGCATCATGGGTTGAAAGTTTTATTTCCACCTTGTTGTAAACATTGCTCCATTCGGGGTGATGACCCATTTTCTCTGCAGCAAAAGCCACACGGGTCATAAAAGAAAAGGCTGCGACAAAGTCGTTGAATTCGAAACTTCTTACCAGTTGGTTATTTTTTTCTGTCCACATAGTTTTCAGGCGTTTAAAGGTTTATAACTACACTTTAAACGCCTGCTCTTCAATAATAGTTCAGATCAGTGTTAGTAAACCTCTGCTTCGAACCCCAGGGCTTCTACCTTTCGGGCTATTTCCATAAGTCTGTCAAAAGGAACCTTTTCCAGCGTTTCTTCGGGGGTGCTGCGGGCAATAGGATAAATCATCACCAGGCGTGGCTGAATCCGATTCAGGTGTTGCAGCCAGGCATCTACTTCTTCATCAGTAGAATTATCAATAGCTATCCCCTTATGTATTCCCTTAACAAAAAGGGTCTGGATAATTGCCTTCCCTTTGAAGGCTTCCAGTGAGGATACAATTTGTGGGAGAGATACCTTAATTCTTGGGTTATTGATAAGCTGGAAAGTTTCATCGGTCCCTGCGTCAAGCTTCAGTATGGGCTGGTCGGTTTTGAGAAGGGCCTGCATTACGGAAGGTTCTGAGGCCTTACTGGCATTGGTAAGCACCGAAACAACCGCGTCAGGATAATATTTATCTCTCAATTCTATGGTAATGTCAACTACCTGGTCAAATTCAGGATGGAGTGTAGGCTCACCATTTCCGGCAAAAGTAATGGAATCCAGCAGGGAATTTTTCTTTTTCATCCCGGCAAGCTTCTCTTCCAAAGCTTCCCTGATTTGACCTGCCGGCGGAAAACCCTTTTCCACCTCATGGGTTCTGGTCCATCCGCATTCGCAGTATATACAGTTAAAAGTGCAATGCTTGCGTACAGTAGGAAGCAGATTCACCCCAAGGGAAATCCCCAGCCGTCTGCTTTTTATGGGTCCAAATATTATCTGTTCAAACAGAAATCCACTCATTGCTGAAAGTAAGGGTTAAATTATTTTATCTTAATGGAGTGTGAGAGAAGAAACTGATGCTTAAAAGAAAAGAGATTGTTTGGTCTCTCCAGCTTCATCCGATGAATGCTGATGGGCAAAAAACTTTTTCTGGAAAACCAGTAAAGTAATGACTCCAATGGTAATAGCAGAATCGGCAACATTGAATACAGGTCTGAAAAATATAAACTCCTGCCCTGCCCAAAAAGGAAACCACTGAGGATAATTCCCTTTGATAAGCGGGAAATAGAACATATCAACCACTTTGCCATACAGGAAAGGAGCATAACCCCCTTCTTCAGGCAAAAATTCGGCCGTTTGAAGAAATGAACTTTCCGAAAATATTATCCCGTAAAATGCACTGTCCAGGATATTGCCCAAGGCACCTGCCATGATCAGAGAAATACAAATAATGAGCCCGGTATGGGCATTTTGCTTCAGAAGCTTTACAATATACCACCCGATAAAACCCACGGCCACTATCCTGAAGATACTCAGGATGAGTTTTCCATAATCGCCGGCAAACTGCATTCCGAAGGCCATCCCTTCGTTTTCTATAAAGTAAATGTATGACCAGTCGCCCAACACAGGGAAACCCTGCCCAAGGGTCATTGATGTTTTTACAATGATTTTGGAAGTTTGATCAATAAGCAAAATCAGAAATACAACAATCCAGGGAATATGCTCTTTTTTTATACCTAAAGCAGCCATTTACTTTTTTGTGTTCTGATTAAGTTTTGCTTCGATGCTAAGGGTGGCATGGGGAACACTTCTCAGTCGTTCTTTGGAAATTAACTTACCTGTAGCTCTGCATATTCCATAGGACTTGTTTTCAATACGGATAAGGGCATTCTCCAGGTCGCGGATAAATTTCTGCTGCCGGGCTGCCAGTTGGCTGTTTTCCTCTTTTGACAATACCTGTGAGCCCTCCTCGAGAATTTTAAAGGAAGGAGATGTATCGTTGGTATCATTGGCATTCTGGGTGGTGTATGCTTCTGTAAGAATCTTCAGACCTGCTTTGGCCTCTTCAAGTTTCTTCATGATGATACCTTTGAACTCCTGCAATTCCTCATCTGAATATCTTGTTTTTTCTTTCTTGGTTTCCATATCAATAGGGTTTTATCGTTTAATTGTTTGCCTTACGGATGAAAACAAAAGTTTTTACTTCGTCTTCAATGTCTACCTGAGTTTTTGTCTCTTCTTCCAGAACCTCAACATAATGTAGTTTTACAGCCAGTGTTTCAGAGCAAATATAATCATTATTGTTGACTATTGCATCAGATATTTGATCATGTTTTTGCACCCATAGCTCGATTTTATCGGTCACTTCGAGGTTATTTTCTTTTCTGAGATTCTGGATTCTGTTGATAAGCTCCCGTGCAATACCTTCCTGCCTTAAGTCATTGCCAATGGTAATATCAAGAGCAACAGTCACCTTACCTTCAGCAGCTACCAGCCAGCCGGGGATATCTTCGGAAGTGATTTCCACATCTTCGGTTCCCAGAACAACAGACTGTCCTTCTACCTCAATTGTATAACTGCCCTCTTCTTCAATTATTGCTATATCCTCCTGGCTAAATCCGTTAACTATGGCAGCAATTTGTTTCATCAGTTTGCCATATTTAGGGCCCAGGGTTTTAAAGTTGGGTTTTATCTTTTTTACCAACACACCGGCAGTTTCGGTGAGATACTCAAGCTCTTTCACATTCACCTCTGAAAGAATAAGGTTTTCAACCCCTTCAAGCTGTGCGCGGAACTTTTCATCCAGCACGGGGACCATGATTTTTTGCAGTGGCTGGCGCACCCTGATATTAACCTTCTTGCGAAGCCCCAGCACAAGCGAGGATATTTTTTGTGCCAGTTGCATCCTTTCCTCCAGGTCACTGTCAACAAAGGCAGCATCATAAACGGGAAAATCTGTCAGGTGCACAGAAATATGCTCAGATCGCTGGCTTACCTTGTTAAGGTCTGTAAACAGGCGATCACTGAAAAACGGTGCTATGGGAGAGGAGAGCTGACTCACTACCTCCAGACAGCGGTAAAGCGTCTGATAAGCAGAAATTTTATCTTCTGTGTAGTCGCCTTTCCAGAACCGGCGACGGCACAAACGCACATACCAGTTGCTCAGGTGCTCGTCAACGAATTCCTGGATGAGTCTTCCGGCACGGGTAGGCTCAAAATCATTATAGCATTCATCTACTTTGCGGATAAGGGTATTGAGTTCTGAAAGAATCCACCGGTCAATTTCGGGGCGCTTTTCAAGGGCAATTTCTTCTTCCTCATAAGCAAAACCATCGATATTGGCATACAGGGCAAAGAAAGCGTAGGTATTGTACAAAGTGCCGAAAAACTTGCGCTGCACTTCAGCAACACCTTCGAGATCGAATTTGAGGTTATCCCAGGGCTGGGCATTGGTAATCATGTACCAGCGTGTTGCGTCGGGGCCATATTTTTCAATGGTTTCAAAAGGATCTACAGCATTGCCCAATCGCTTAGACATCTTATTGCCTTTTTTATCCAACACCAGGCCGTTGGAAACAACCGTTTTGAAGGATACCGAATCGAAAAGCATGGTCGCTATAGCATGCAGGGTAAAGAACCAGCCACGGGTCTGGTCGACACCCTCCGCGATAAAATCTGCCGGGAAGTTCTGTTCAAACTGTTCCTTGTTTTCAAAAGGATAGTGGTACTGTGCATACGGCATGGAACCGGAATCGAACCAAACATCAATCAGGTCCGCTTCGCGATACATTTTCTTTCCTGAAGCCGACACCAGAACAACCTCATCCACCTGGGGCCTGTGCATATCAAAAACAGCATAGTTGTCTTTCGACATATCACCTGCCTTAAAATCTGACAGCGGATTGGTTTTCATAAACCCGGCTTTAACGGATTTTTCGCATTCTTCCTTCAACTGCTCCAGCGAACCGATGCAGATAATCTCTTCCCTGTCTTCGGAAGCCCAAACCGGCAAGGGCACACCCCAATAGCGGGAGCGGCTCAGATTCCAGTCCTGCAGGTTTTCGAGCCAGTTACCAAAACGACCGGTACCGGTTGATTCCGGTTTCCACTGTATGGTTTTGTTGAGCTCAATCATCCTGTCCTTCAAGGCGGTGGTTTTGATAAACCACGAATCAAGCGGATAATAAAGTATCGGTTTATCTGTCCTCCAGCAATGAGGATAGGAGTGCTCGTATTTCTCAGCTTTAAAAGCTTTGTTTTCTGTTTTCAGCTTGATGATGATGTCTACATCTACCGGGCGATCGTTTTTGGGATCAAATTCCGGGTCATATTCAGTCTTCACATACCTTCCGCCAAATTCGGGCATTTCGTCAATAAATTTCCCTTGTTTGTTCACCATGGTTAGGGCACCCAGGTTGTATTGTTTACCCACTTTAAAGTCGTCGGCACCAAAACTGGGTGCGATGTGCACGATACCTGTTCCATCCTCGGTGGTTACAAAGTCGCCCAGTACTACCCTGAAAGAATCTCCCTCTTCGGGAACGATGGAAGGAATGAGCTGCTCGTAACGGATATTTTCGAATTGCTTGCCCTTGTATTCTTTTACAATCTGATAGGGGATTTTTTTATCACCTTCGTTATAGTCTTCCATGGCCAGCCCTGCATTTTTGGGATCAAAAAGGCTGTGCATCAATTCTTTGGCCAGTACAACGGTTACAGGTTTAAAAGTATAGGGATTGAAAGTCTTGATTTTTACATAATCAATATTTTTACCCACAGCCAGACCGGTATTGCTGGGTAATGTCCAGGGGGTGGTGGTCCATGCCAGGAAATGTACTTCGTCCTCTCCGTCAGCAAACAGGAATTCGGAAGTTTCATTGCGCACCACTTTGAACTGGGCGGTAACAGAATTATCTTTTACCATCTTGTAACAACCGGGTTGATTGAGCTCGTGCGTGCTCAAACCGGTTCCGGCAGCCGGAGAGTAGGGCTGAATAGAGTAACCTTTGTAAAGCAACCCTTTTTCGTGCAGTTTGCTTAAAAGGTGCCACACTGTTTCTATGTATTTATTATCGAAAGTGATGTAGGGGGCACTCAAATCGACCCAATAACCCATTAAACGGGTAAGCTCATCCCAGGTATCCTTGAACTTCATCACATCCTTACGGCAGGCCTGGTTGTATTCAGCAATGGAAATTTTTGATCCGATATCTTCTTTGGTAATGCCCAGCAGTTTTTCCACTCCTATCTCAACGGGCAGTCCATGGGTATCCCATCCGGCTTTCCTGTTTACCAGGAATCCTTTCTGGGTGCGGTATCTGCAGAAGATATCCTTTATAGCACGTGCCATAACGTGGTGTATCCCCGGAAGACCATTGGCTGAGGGAGGGCCTTCGTAAAAAACCCATGGTTTATGTCCCTGGCGGATTTCAAGGCTTTTCTCAAAAACCTTTCCGGCTTCCCAGTCTTTTAATACCTCTTTGCCAATCTGCGATAAATTGAGTCTTTTGTATTCAGGATACTTTCTTTCCATTTGCTGAAATTCTTTTTTGCTAATTAGTATTCAAACCCCTGAAAATCATTTCAGGTAGGTTCTACAATCAAAGGCGCAAAATTATAAAAAAAAAGCATATGAGGGGGGCAAAAGATTAAAGTATAAAACTTACTCCTTCCATGTTTTATAATGGGTGTCCAAAACTCAACGTTCCAATCCCACCTCCGTCAGCTCGTGGGACTTCCACTACGCTTCAGTCCCTTCACTTCCAACTTACATTTATTCTCACGTCTCTAAATGTTTACTGGTTTCTCCCTCTACCATGACCCCTGCTTTTGCGCTGCATCAACATTCCGGCTTACGAGGACCATTCTGCTGCAGCGCCGTTTATTTCTGCACGCCATAACCCGGGGCGATGCTCCATAACCTGACGACTATGTCGCTTTGCCCCGGGCTTTGTTGTTTGAGCCCTTCAGGCTCATTGATAATTACTGGCCCCCAGATAGTTCCCTTTCTGTTGATGCGTTACTGCAGAAAGGCTGAAAGCCTTATACATCATAGCCCGGGGCAGCGCCCCGGGTGTCCCGGCGACATCAAAAAAGGCGCTGTGCACCAACGGCCTGGCATGCACTATAGTTGATGACAGCGCACGGTATAAAAATTTATTCTTGTCTTGATGTTGAATTACAAATTCAACAATGTTTCGAGTGGAATTGCAAATTCCACTCAGCGTGCGGTCCATATATATACAAAAAACCCCGCTGAATTAAATCAGCGGGGCTTCTATTATTTGAGAATACAAAAAGATTAATCTTCTTCTTCCTGTTCTGCTTCGTATGCTTTGAGCAGTTTGTCCTGTACATCGGAGGGTACCTGCTGATATTCGGCATACTTCATACCATACATACCACGGCCACTGGTGAGTGAGCTCAGGGTGGTAGAGAACTTATTCATTTCTGCCAACGGAACTCTGGCTTTGATTTTCTGGTAATTTCCTTCGGAGTCCATACCCATAATGATGGCACGTCGTCCCTGAAGGTCTGTCATTACATCACCCATTTTTTCTTCCGGAACCATTACTTCTACATCATAAATAGGCTCAAGAATTTTAGGTCCTGCGTTTTTAAATGCCTCGCGGAAAGCATTTCTACCGGCAAGTTTGAAAGAAATCTCGTTGGAGTCAACCGGGTGCATTTTACCGTCGTAGATGTTTACAACAATATCACGGGCATAGGATCCTGTGAGTGGGCCTTCTTCAATTTTTTCCATGATTCCTTTGAGGATCGCGGGCATAAACCGGGCATCGATAGATCCACCGACAATACAACTATTGAATACGAGCTTACCACCCCAGTCCAGTTCGTGGATATCCTGTCCGCGCACGGGAAATTCGGTTTGGTTGGGCATTCCTTCGTAGTAGGGTTCAATCATCATGTGTACTTCACCAAACTGACCTGCACCACCAGATTGTTTCTTGTGACGGTAAGTAGCTTTAGCACTTTTGGTAATGGTTTCCCTGTAAGGAATTTTGGGGGAGAAATATTCGATTTCTACTTTACTGATGTTTTCAATCATCCACTTGGCCACGTTGAGGTGCAATTCGCCTTGTCCGGAAAGGATGACCTGCTTCAACTCTTTAGAGTGTTCATATTGAAGTGTGGGGTCAATGTTGTTCATTTCCTTGAGTACGCCGGCAAGTTTTTCTTCGTCAGCAGTGTTTTTTGCCTTCACTGCCTGGCGGATTTTGGCATCAGGGAATACAATGGGAGAAACCGTCAAACCCTGGTTTTTGCCTGTAGTAAGAGTTGTGTTGGTGCGGCTGTCTTTGAGTTTAATGGTGGCAGCGATATCTCCGGCTACCACTTTTTCAACTTTCTGGCGATTTTTTCCTGCCACAACAAACAGCTGGGAGAGTCTTTCCTTAGAACCAGTAGTGCTGTTTACAAGGTCAATGGCTTCGGTAACAGCACCTTCATAAACCTTGAAAAAGGATATTTCCCCAAGGTGAGTTTCAATGGCTGTTTTGAAAATAAGTGCTGTTGCAGGAGCTGCAGGATCAAAAGCAAGCTCTTTATCTTCTGTGGTTTTCTCTTTTACCACTTCATCGGGAGCAGGCAAACTGACGGTAACAAAGTCAAGGAAACGAGCTACACCCTGGTTATGTTTTGCAGAAACACAGAACATGGGGAACATGGTGCGTGTAGCAATACCCTGCTTAATTCCCTGGGAGAGTTCTTCGGGCGTAAGAGAGCCATTTTCGAAGAAGTTTTCCATCAATGCTTCATCACTTTCTGCGGCCGCTTCAATAATGGCATTCTGGTATTCATCTGCTTTGTCTTTTTCGGAAGCAGGAATATCGGTTATTTCAGGTTGGCCCCCATCTTTGGGAAACTTGTACATTTTCATTTCCAGAACATCGACCACACTATCAAAGCCTATACCGGCATTGACAGGAAACTGAGCAGGAATCACTTTATCACCAAACTGGGTTTTGAGTTGTCGGAGCGATTCATCAAAATTGGCTTTTTCATGATCGAGCTGGTTTAGTACAAATACGGCGGGCTTTTCAAGTCGGTTGATTTGTCTCCAGGTAATCTCTGTTCCTACTTCAACACCGTTTTGTGCGTTGATAACCATAACTGCTGTATCAGCAACCTTCAGAGCGGCAATTACCTCTCCAATAAAATCATCGAATCCGGGGGTGTCAATGATATTGATTTTCTTTCCGGAAAATTCAGAATACATAACAGTTGAAAAAACAGAAGCCTGACGCTCAAGCTCTATCTCTCTATAGTCAGAAACGGAGTTTTTATCATCAACAGATCCCCTGCGATTTATCACACCCCCTTCAAAAATCATGGCTTCTGCCAGGGTGGTTTTGCCGGATTTGGTGCCTCCGGTCAGCGCAATGTTCTTGATTTCGTTCGTTTGATATACTTTCATTTTGAATTAGTTTTTTATGAACTGGTACTATCAATTCAGGTAATTATAATGTTTTAAATAAATCCCTGTTCAGCGTTTTTTCAGGCTGCTCTACTGGAAAGGATATCCTTTGTTTTCACAACCAGTGGATTGTTTCATTTCTGCTACAGGCAGCCCCCTCAAAAAAAGTGGCTAAAGATATGAAAAAACTACAATGTACCGAAAAAAACAACTTAAAATTTATATTCTACAAGTTGTACAAATTCATCCAGCCGTTGTTGAATGTCTTCGGGGCTAACCTGGGTGAGTTTTTCTGTGCCGAATTTTTCAACCGTAAAGCTGGCCATGGCAGAACCATAAATCACCGCACGCTTAAGGTTCTGGAAACTAACATCGCCGGTTTTGGCAATCCATCCCATAAATCCGCCGGCAAAAGTATCACCTGCACCTGTTGGATCAAAAACATCTTCCAGAGGCATGGCAGAAGCCAAAAAGATTTTGTCTTCGTAAAACAGCAAGGCTCCGTGTTCTCCTTTTTTTACAATCAGGAACTTTGGTCCCATGGTAAGTACTTTTCTGGCAGCTTTTACCAGCGAGTATTCGCCGGAGAGTTGCCTGGCCTCTTCATCATTGATGGTGAGCACATCAACCATGGTAATCACCTCAAGTAAATCATCCAGGGCAATATCCATCCAGAAATTCATGGTGTCCATACAAATAAGCTTCGGACGGGTTGTCATCTGCTCAATCACCCGTTTTTGTATAGAGGGCGTAAGATTTCCCAGCATGAGGTACTCACTGGTTTTATAGGCCTCAGGTAATACAGGGTCGAAATCGGCCAGAACATTTAAATCGGTAACCAGTGTATCGCGAATATTCATGTTTTCGTGATACTTGCCGGACCAGAAAAAAGTTTTTCCCTCGGGGATTACCTTAATTCCATCTGTATCAATATTATGTTTTTTCATCAAATCGAGATGCTCCTGCGGGAAATCACCTCCCACAACAGATACGATTCGGATATCATCAACAAGATGACTGGCAGCCAGGCCAATATATGTTCCGGCGCCTCCTAAAATTTTGCCCGACTTCCCGTAGGGTGTTTCCACTTCGTCGAACGCAACAGTTCCTATTACTAATAAACTCATGATTTTTTTAAGATTGATTTTTCGAAGGAGCAAAGTTATTATTTTAAATGAGTTATACCTAATACGGAACGAGGTGAAAATAACACAGAACGCATTATTTGGAGGAACTTGAAGGGTGTTGTGAATCAATAACAATAATTTGAAAAGCTGCCCACACACCCAGAAAAGGGCATAAAAAAACCCGCACAATAGCGGGTTTAAAAGTTTTATAAAGTTCTTTACTCCACGGTAACAGACTTTGCCAGGTTACGGGGCTGATCCACGTTGCAGCCTCTCATAACCGCAATATGGTATGACAAAAGCTGTAGGGGAATACTGGCCACGATAGGTACGAAAGCCTCATCAGTGTCAGGAATTTCAATTACATAGTCTGCCATTTTGCTCACCACCGAATCGCCTTCTGTAACGATGGCCACGATAGATCCTTTGCGGGCTTTCACCTCCTGGATGTTACTGATTACCTTGTCGTAAGAGCCCTTTCGGGTAGCGATAATCACCACGGGCATGTTGGCATCTATAAGCGCGATGGGTCCGTGTTTCATTTCTGCTGCAGGATACCCTTCGGCATGAATGTAAGAAATTTCTTTCAGTTTGAGAGCACCTTCCAATGCCAGGGGGAAGTTGTAGCCCCGACCCAGGTAGAGAAAGTTTTGAGCAAACTTAAAGGTCTTGGAAATATCGAGGATTTGCTGGTTTACTTTCAGGGCCTGCTCTACTTTACCGGGCAATGATTCCATTTCAGCCAGCAATTGGTAATACCGGTTTTTGGGAATTGACCCTTTTTTATTGCCGATGGATAATGCAAGCAATCCCAGGATGGTAACCTGTGCAGTAAATGCTTTGGTGGAAGCAACGCCGATCTCAGGCCCTGCATGGGTGTAGGATCCGGCATGTGTGGCGCGGGCAATGGAAGAACCTACCACATTGCAAATCCCGATAATGGTTGCCCCTCTTGATTTGGCCATCTCGATGGCGGCAAGGGTGTCGGCTGTTTCACCCGACTGGCTGATGGCAATCACAATATCATCTTCATAAATTACCGGATTTCGATAGCGGAATTCTGATGCATATTCCACCTCAACCGGTATACGTGCAAAGTCTTCAAGCATGTATTCGCCTACCAGGCCTGCATGCCATGATGTACCGCATGCTACAATAATAATGCGCCGGGCATTGATGAATTTTTGTTCGTAATCAATAATCCCACCCAGGGTAACTATCCCTTTTTCTGCATTGAGCCTTCCGCGCATAGAATCTTTGATGGAGCGGGGTTGCTCATAAATTTCCTTGAGCATGAAGTGGGGAAACCCACCTTTTTCGATTGCAGAAAGCTGCATTTCCAGCTTCTGGATATAGGGATGTTTTTCCTTGTTGCGAATGGTTTTTATTTTCAGCTCACCTGATCTGCTAACCGTTGCCACCTCTTCATCATCAAGATAAACCACATTCTTGGTATACTCAATGATAGGTGTTGCATCCGAAGCAATAAAAAACTCATCCTCACCAATGCCAATAACGAGGGGACTTCCTTTTTTGGCAGCAATGAGCATATCGGGCTGGCTTTTGTCAATAACAACAATTGCATAAGCGCCAATAACCTGGTTAAGCGATATTCTAACGGCTTCCAGTAAATCAACCCCTTCATTTTGCTGAATGTCTTCAATAAGGTGAATCAGAACTTCTGTGTCCGTTTCACTGCTGAAGTGGTGATTTCTATTGCTCAATTCTTCCCTGAGGCTACCATAATTTTCAATGATTCCATTATGGATGATGGCCAGGTTTTGGGATTCGCTGTAGTGAGGGTGGGCATTTACATCATTGGGTTCACCGTGTGTTGCCCAGCGTGTATGGGCAATCCCTATGGTGCCTGAAAGATCTGCATTGTGTAAGGTTCTTTCCAGATCTGTCACTTTCCCATGGCTTTTAAAAACCTTGAGGTCCTGATTCAAAAGCGCAATACCTGCACTGTCGTATCCGCGGTACTCCAACCTTTTCAGACCCTTGATAAGAATGGGGTATGCATCTTTGGGCCCAATATATCCTACTATTCCGCACATATTCTGTGGTATTAATTCGTATTGGGTTGGGTATACCTGATTTCCAGTCGCATCGGTTGTTCCCTTCCCGGTCCGTTTAAAACTACTCTTCCGGCGTTTTGTGCCGCCCCGCTTACCCTGAGGTAAAGGGGTGTATTCATATTGGCATCATCAATTACTCCCTGCAGATGCCGGGTAATATTGAAAGAATACTCTCTTTTTAAAGTATCTAACTGTCCTCCAAAATATCCTGGAGCTACAAATTGATCGTCCAGACTGATTATGTTCCCGGGTTGCAATGGATCTTCCCGAAAGAGCAGCAGGTTACGCGCCAACTCAAGGGTATCCTGCAGGTAGTCATCCTCCACAGGGATAATGAGCCTGGCTGAGTTAATAGCGATATCTCCCTGGGTTTCTTCCAAAAAGTTCTGCATATATGGCAGCTGAATTTTAACCCTGAAGTTTGACATGGACTGCACAAACAACAGACTGTCTCCCATTAACGTATCAGTGTTAAATATTTGGGTTTCAATGTTTGGGTCCACAAACTGGTGATCAAAATCTTCATAGTGGTTGTATCGTCTGGCCACAGGATCACTCATAAAAAAATTCAGGGTATATTGATCCTCTACTCCCTGGGTGCCATAATAAATGGTGAATTTAGAGAGGCTGTCTCTGAGGTTAAAGAAGAGCATGGAGCCGGGTTGAGCAAGCTCCTCAATGGATAAATAAAACCCTTTAAAATATGTTCTGAAATCCTCATTGATAGACATTTCGCCGAGTGTGTCCTGATCTTCAATAAATCTTCTGCCCAGCTCATTATCGAGTCTTATGCGCAACTGTGGTTTGGAAGGCTCATTGTCAATACCCAGAAAAACAGAGTCAGTGGGGAACGGTAAAAACTCAGCATTGTAAACCATGATTTCTTCCCTGGTTTCAAGTTGCCTGTTGGAATAGATAGTGCTATCGGAAGGGATTACTTCATCCAGTTCAAAAACCCTCACGTGATGGGTTTGAGTGGTGTCCCCGAAATAGCCAACGTAAACCATGCTCATTATCACCGAGTCAATCCTGAGAGAGTCGGGATGGATTTCGGCAAAAGTTGGGGGAAGTTTTCTGGGCAGTGCTTCGGTGTATATACCGGCACCTGTCTTTCCGAAAACGGGGTCATTGATAAAGCCAAGCAGGCTGAGATCATTTCTGTTGGTTATCAATGAATCCTCCATCTGGGTATATGCAATCAGGGTAATGGTATCAGTCGAGCTGGATTGCAGAGGATTATCTATCAGGTCGAGACCAATTTCATCCATTTCATTGCAGGCAAAAAAGGAGAGGCTGAAAACCAGGATTCCTGTAATAACAATGAACGACTTTAAACGGAAAAAACCCCGGTAATACCGGGGATTAATGATTTTTTTCAAAGCAATATTTGATTTGGAGTTAATTATTTTTATCATCTTTTACGTAAGCAGAACGCAAAGGTATGGTAAAAATTATTGCGTGAGCACAGATTCATTAACAATAATTTCGTCATAGAACTCATTGTAAGCATCCATGTAGTTTTCAGGCTTTTGATAATCAAGAACAGGCTTACCTGATTCCCGGGCATAAGCTTCCAGCTCTGGATTGATATTTTCACTGCCGATAATAATGCCATCAGAGTAATCCATAGCTGTTTTGCTGAGGTTAACAAACGATGGGTCTTTCAATTTGGGAGTAAACTCTTCGCCAACACCTTGTGTTTTGAATTTCTGAGAGATACTGGCATTAAGATTTCCTTCAAAATCATCATCGTAAATAGAATAAACAACCTTGGTGTCGGAAAACATTCCTGAATCTTTCAGGGCAATTTTAACATACACAGGCATTAGCGCAGTAAACCAGCCATTGCAATGAACCACATTAGGAGACCAGCTAAGCTTTTTGACAGTTTCAATTACACCACGGGTATAGAAGATGGCTCTTTCGTCATTGTCGGCAAACATTTTACCGGCTTTGTCCAGCACTGTAAATTTGCGCTTGAAGAAGTCATCGTTATCGATGAAGTAAATCTGCATTCTTGCAGATTGAATGGACGCTACTTTGATAATGAGTGGGTGGTCGGTATCGTTGATTACCAGGTTCATCCCTGAGAGTCGGATTACTTCATGCAGCTGGTTTCTTCTTTCGTTGATATTGCCGAAGCGTGGCATGAAAGTCCTGATTTCTTTTCCCCTTTCCTGAATTCCTTGTGGTAGTTGCCTTCCAATAAGGCCTTTGTGGGTTTCCTTCAAATATGGGGTGATTTCCTGCTGAACGAAAAGAACTTTGGGTTTTTCCATAAATGCTTTAATTGACTGTTAGTAAAATTATTATGCAAAGTTACGCTTTTTTTTGCTATTTCTCAAATTATTCCCTTAGCTTTGCCGGCTTATTCAAAACCTAAGGAGAGTTATATTAAGCCATTCAGGTATAAATAGTTATGTTTATGCTTTAGCCTTTTATCCGGGGGCAAGGCCACGAAAAGCAACACTACTTCTAAATTTGTGAAGAGAAATTAACACAAATGACCGGGGTTTTTGACAGTATGTATAAATTAACCTGCACGTGAGAGTTATCCGCACCATACAACAGATGCACGATTACAGTGTAACTGCACGAGAAGCCGGCAAAAGCATCGGATTTGTCCCTACCATGGGGGCCCTGCATAATGGTCATTTAATGCTGGTTGAAAAAGCATTGGCAGAAAATGATTTGGTGGTTTGCAGTATTTTCGTCAACCCCATTCAGTTCAACAATTCACGGGATCTGGAAAAATACCCCAGAACCTTCGGAAAAGATTCAGCAATGCTGGAGGCCATCGGGTGTAATGTGATTTTTTACCCTGAGGTTGAAGAGATGTATCCCGAACCCGTAACCCATACCTATGACTTCGGATTGCTGGACAAAGTAATGGAAGGTCGCTACAGAGCAGGCCACTTTAATGGTGTGGCTATCGTAGTAAAAAAGCTTTTTGACATCGTAATTCCGCATAAGGCCTATTTCGGGGAAAAGGATTACCAGCAACTGGCGGTGATTAAAGCCCTTGTGAAAATAGAATCTGTTGACATTGCCATTATACCCTGCCCCATTGTAAGAGAAACAGATGGCCTGGCCATGAGTTCCAGGAATGTTCGGCTGACCCCGGCCCAGCGAAGGGTGGCACCCCTGATATACCAAACGCTTATCAAAGCTTCAGAGCTTTATTTGACTCAAAGTGTGCAAACAGTTATTGACTTTGTTACCCAAACCATCCATGAAAACCCGGAAATGAAGCTTGAATATTTTGAAATATCTGATACCGAAACCCTGGCGCCCATTAGAGAGAATAAACCTCATGGCCCTGTTGTTGCCTGCATTGCCGTTTTCATGGGACAAGTAAGACTCATTGATAATATGATTTTTAATTTGTAATTTTACCCCCTGTTCAAGGAAAAGAAACACTACACAACAAAACGCTGTAATCATCTGTTTGCTTAACAGTTAAATCAAAAAATAAACGCCATAAAATTCCCCATGTTTATTGAAGTTCTAAAATCCAAAATCCATCGTGCCGTAATCACACAGGCCGATCTGCATTATATTGGCAGTATTACCATCGACGAAGATTTGATGGATGCCGTGGGCGTTATTGAGAACGAAAAAGTTCATGTTGTAAACATCAACAATGGTGAACGCCTGGAAACTTATGTTATCAAAGGTCCCCGGGGAAGCGGTATGATTTGTCTGAACGGACCTGCCGCCCGCAAAGCACAAAAAGGAGACGTAGTAATTATCATGTCATACGCAATGATGGAGTTTGAAAAAGCAAAGGATTTTACCCCGAAAATTGCGTTCCCTGACGACAATAACAAACTCTGAAATCTCTGAAACATTTGAACCCAGGAAACAGAAACAATCATTCCAAAAGCATCCGGCATTGAAAGTACAAATAAAAAGATATGCAAAAGTTTTTCTGTTTACATTCCTTGGGGTTTTCATCCTTTGGCTCATTACACGCAATCAGGATCTTGAAAAGATCTGGGATGAAGTGCAACAAGCCAACTTTTTTTGGATTGCGCTGGCCATCATCAGTGGCTTTCTGAGTCATCTTGTGAGGGCCATCCGTTGGAACATGCTTATCAATCCTTTGGGAAAAGCGCCCTCTACCTCTACTACCTTTTATGCCCTGTCCACAGGCAATCTTGCCAACCTTGCTGTTCCGCGGCTGGGAGAGATAACCCGATGTGTTACCCTGGCAAAATACTCAAAGCACCCCTTCAATTCCATTGCCGGCACGGTAGTAGCCGAGCGTGTATTTGACATGATAACCCTGCTGGTGCTCATCTTTATGACCATCGTTTTTCAATTCAACTACCTCAGTGGGTTTCTCAGTTACTTTATCGTTGAGCCACTGATGAAAATGGTTGGAGATAATTCACTCCTCCTTTTTTTTTCCGGGCTGATAGCTCTGGGGCTGATATTTTTCCTTTTCCGGTATCTGAGACAAATCAACAGCAACAAAGCAGGGTTGGCAGGAAAAATAAAAAGACAAATCATCGGTTTCTGGAAAGGTGTTCTTACCCTGAGAGATATGCAGCAAAAGCTGTTATTCTTTTTTCTCACCGTGGCTATCTGGACCTTTTATTTCTTTACGGTGTATTTTATATTTTTTGCCTTACCCGGCACTTCCATGCTGGGTGTGCCGGCAGGGTTTACCATTCTGGCTATGGGCAGCCTGGGTATTGTTGCACCTGTGCCAGGGGGTATCGGAGCCTACCATTTCATTGTTATCACTACCATGACAGAACTGCTGGGCATTGTTTCAGAATCGGCTACTTCCTATGCCTATATAGCTCATGCTACACAAATGTTCACCATCCTGATCCTGGGAGGTTATTCCTGGTTAATTTTGTCTGTAAAATTTAAAGATACCCAAAAGCAACCTGCAGCTTAAAACCGTGCAACATGACACAAAACGATATCATCTCACAGAAAATCATTACACCCGAACAACTGCCTGAAACCCTCGAAAACTGGAGACTGCACAAAAAAAGAATTGTATTCACCAATGGTTGTTTCGACATTCTGCACCTGGGCCATGTGGATTATCTTTCCAAAGCTGCCGACCAGGGAGATATCCTGGTGGCAGGCTTAAACACAGACGCTTCCGTACAACGAATCAAAGGCCCGGACAGACCTGTGAATAACCAGAATGCCAGGGCCAGACTGATGGCTTCATTGTTTTTTGTTTCTGCTGTGGTATTTTTTGATGAAGATACCCCGTGGAATCTTATCAATGCCATTCAACCGGATGTATTGGTGAAGGGCAGTGACTATAAAGCCGAAGACATAGTAGGATATGATATTGTAAAAGCCAGGGGCGGCGAAGTAGTTACCATCGACTTTCTGGAAGGATATTCCACTACCGGAATCCTGCAAAAACTGCTATCAGGAAAATAAGGGTAAAGCCCCCTTAAATATAATCTGGCATTAAAATCCACCAATCCAGCGCCTCAGTCCTGTCATGTCCTCCCAGGGCTGCCGGTAGAGAGGCTCTTGCACAGGTTCGCTTTTGGTAATACCACCAACAAGGAAAGCCATGGCTTGCTGAAAGGAGGCTTCCTGTGGATCACCAAAATCCAGAGATAAATTATCTGCCGCAGGAATATCAACAGGAATACCATCAAAAAATTCTCCTTCATCGTCAGCATTTTTCACACTTATGGTAATAGGAGCAACGGCCCATACTTCATTAAATCTCAACACATCGGCGCCCATAGGTTTTCCGTAGGTATCGGCTCCCACCACATACACATCCATGTAAGGTCTAAGGCCGTTGATGACCATTTCACTGGCACTGGCAGTGGCACCGGTGGCAATAACAACCAACCGGTCGAGACCTAAACTGTTAGGTTCTTCGGAAAAATATTCAGTTTTGTTCCTTTCCTGCTGATTCGCATTGTAATAATAATTTGCAAAAGGTTCACCGGAAAAATCTGACCCCACAATCAGGCTGGAAAGTTGTAACGCTATGGAGGTTAATCCCCCGCCGTTATAACGTAAATCAAGGATCAAATCATCTATTTGCTCTTCACTGAAATACTGAAAAACTTCGTCCAGTTCTTCTTCTGTTGACCCGGAGAAATTCTGCAGAACCAGGTATCCCACCTTCGATCCTTCTTGTGTAATTATCTCGTGATGCAACACGGTATTTACTGCCAGTACTTGCTTTTCGAGGGAAAAAGCAACCTGTTCTCCATCGGGAGTAACAAAAAGAAAGTCATTGCTTACCCCGCTCTGATCTAAACCCAGCAAAGAGCTTACACTTGCTCCGGGATTCAGAACAGTACCGTTAATTGCTTCCAGTATCCAACCCCTTCTCACCCCTTCCTCATACATGGGTACATTATTGTAAATATGGCTTACCCTGAGGTTCCCGCCATTATCCCAGGCAAATCCTACCCCATAGCCCACAAATTCGGTATTGGTGATATAAGCATAAAACTCTTCCCAGTCAGCAATAAAACTCCAGCGGTCAAGGGGCTGGTATCGCACAGCTTCAAGCACATCAAATATGGAGGAATAAGAAGAAGGATTGATGTTGGGCATATTATCCGTCCAGAAATACCATTCTTTCATAACTTCATGATAAAACGCTTCGTTTTCTTCATTCAATTCGGGTTGATCTTCTTCCTTGTTGCAGGAATTCAATAATACTGACAAAGGGATGAAAGCCAGCAGGAATAATATCAGCAAGTGTTGCCTGGAATTTTTCATGGCGAGGAATTTTAGTTTTGTTTTTTATAAACACAAATGTAAACACATTTGTTGTTTTGCAACCGCTTATCCCCTGAAAAACAGCAAAGCGGGTATCTGTTTTTTTCAGATACCCGCTTTGTCCATAGTGTTTCCTAAAACAATCTTTCCTTACTTGTGCATAAAAAAATTGTCCAACGAACTGCAGGGCAGGAAACAATCATACCTGAATCAGGCAGTAACTCCCGATAACCCTTTATCTGCAAGTGTTTTATCTTTTATAGCCGGTTCGCTCCATCACTACACGTTTCACCTCATCTTTGTGAATTCTCTCCTGCTGCATCGTATCGCGTTCACGGATGGTGACAGTGTTATCTTCAAGGGTTTGATGATCGATGGTTATGCAATAGGGAGTACCTATGGCATCCTGGCGGCGGTAACGGCGACCAATGGCATCTTTCTCTTCGTAAGCACACATAAAATCATATTTGAGGTTGTCCATCACTTCGCGTGCCTTTTCGGCCAGTCCGTCTTTCTTCATCAACGGAAGCACAGCAACTTTGTATGGTGCAAGCATCGGAGGCAGGTTCATCACTACGCGTTGCGAGCCGTCATCAAGGGTCTCCTCATTGTAAGCATGGCTGAGAATAGCAAGAAACATACGGTCAAGTCCGATGGAGGTTTCCACCACGTAAGGTACATAACTCTCATTGGTTTCGGGGTCGAAATACTGGAGTTTTTTGCCTGAGAATTTCTGATGTGCCCCCAGGTCGAAATCGGTGCGGGAATGGATTCCTTCCAGTTCCTTGAAGCCAAAGGGAAATTCGAATTCGATGTCAGCCGCAGCATTGGCGTAGTGTGCCAGCTTGTCGTGATCATGAAAGCGGTACACATCATCGGGCATACCCAGCGATTTGTGCCATTTCATTCTGTTTTCCTTCCAGTATTCATACCATTGCTTCTCTTCGCCGGGTCTGACAAAAAACTGCATTTCCATTTGCTCAAATTCGCGCATACGGAAAATAAACTGGCGGGCTACAATTTCATTGCGGAATGCTTTCCCAATCTGGGCTATACCGAAAGGGATTTTCATGCGTCCGGTTTTCTGCACGTTGAGATAGTTTACAAAAATACCCTGGGCCGTTTCGGGACGGAGGAAAATCTGATTGGTATCTTCACTCAGGGAGCCCATCTGCGTGCTGAACATCAGGTTAAACTGCCTCACATCGGTCCAGTTTTTAGACCCTGATACAGGACAGGCAATTTCCAGCTCTTCGATCAATGCTTTAACATCCTTGAGATCTTCGGCCTCCAGCGAACTTACGAAACGCTTCATGATGCCGTCAATCTTTTCGCGGTTGGCTACTACACGGGGATTGGTTTCGCGAAACATTTTCTCATCAAAGCTCTCACCGAAACGCTTGGCCGCCTTCTGGACCTCCTTGTTTATTTTTTCTTCCAGTTTGGCCACATGGTCTTCAATGAGCACATCGGCACGATATCTTTTTTTGGAATCTTTATTGTCAATGAGGGGATCATTGAATGCATCCACGTGCCCTGAAGCTTTCCATACGGTGGGGTGCATGAAAATGGCAGAGTCAATTCCCACGATATTTTCGTGAAACTGTACCATAGATTTCCACCAGTAGTCTTTGATGTTGTTTTTCAGGGCAGAACCATTCTGACCATAATCATATACGGCACTCAATCCGTCATAGATTTCACTGGACTGGAAAATAAAACCATACTCTTTGGCATGGCCTATAATTTTTTTGAAAACATCGTCTCCTTTAAGCATACGGCAATTTTTCTGTATTTAAGTTATTTATTTTCAGGTCTTTTAAAAAGATTCTCTTTGTTGATTACTACCTTCAGACTTTTAGGAATCAAAGTAAACCTGAAGGGTGATTGTCCGATAGATTCACCATCTACCTCCATCAAAACAGGTGTTTTGGGTTCAATTACAATATGTCTTCCCTGGTGCATCTCCACTTTTTTATGTTTACCGATGGTACCATTGTACAAACGATTTACATTGAAAACAACAGCCCATTTGCTCATATCCTTTATCAGGGTAAGATCAAAAAGTCCATCATCAGGAATGGCGTTGGGAGCCTGTTTCATTCCGCCACCATTAAACTGCCCAATACCCACTCCCATACTGAAAATATGATGGTTCATTTCAGTATCATCAATAATGATACGGGTAGGAACGGATTTAAAAGCAAAAAGAGAAGTGAATATATTTTTAACGTAAACCAACGGGTTGGCCTTTCCCAAATCCTTGTCAGCATTGGTTTTTTTTGCCACAAGCCCATCAAAACCCAGCCCTGCCATATTAATAAAGTACCGGCTGTTGGATCCTGACCCATTGGCAAAATTTACCATTCCGGCATCCTGGATAAAAGTATCTTCTTTTTTGATCAGCGCAATGCATTTATCATAATCATTGGGAATGTGGTAGGTGCGTACCCAGTCATTACCAGTACCCACTGATACAGCAGCCAGTGTAATATCGGTGGTGGCAACAACTTTTTGATAAAATACACCGTTGACTATTTCATTGAGGGTCCCATCGCCACCAACGGCGATTATTTTACGGTATCCTTTTTCAATATATTCCCGGGTAAGGGCAATGGCATGGCCGCGTTTTTCGGTAAATACGGCATGATAATCAAGTTTGTGTTTTTCAAACAAACCTGCAATTTTCTTCCAGTCTTTCTCACACTTCTTTACCCCGGCATTGGGGTTAACAACTGCCAGCCAGGTATTAGCTACATCCTGTTTTTCCAAAATAATTATTTCTGATTATACTTTATATTCAATGCTTTACGCAAAACAGTACCTGTTTTTCAGCGAATTGCAAAAATACAAAAAATGCTCAAGCCTTTACCAGATTTTTTTTCAGCAGCAGCTGGGCTATCTGCACGGCGTTGGTGGCAGCACCTTTGCGCAAATTGTCGGCAACAATCCACAGATCCAGACCATTATCGCAAGATTCATCCCTGCGGATTCTGCCCACGAAAACCTCGTCTTTGTTATGGCTGAAACGGGGCATGGGATAAATATTCTCTGCGACCTTATCCTGGACAACCAGGCCGGGGGAATTGGCAAACAGGTTCATGAGCTCATTGAGCTGGAAAGGAGATTTCATTTCAACGTTAACAGCTTCCGAATGGCCCCCTTTGACCGGAATACGCACCACTGTGGCAGTAATTCTTATTTCCTGGTCTTCGAGAATCTTACGGGTTTCATTTACCAGTTTGGTTTCTTCGGTGGTGTAACCATTGGGCTCAAAGTCACCACCATGGGGGAAACAGTTTAAATCGATGGGATGGGGATATACCATTTCGGGGGTTATACCTGCCCGTTCGTCATCCAGCTGTTTTACTGCCGCTACCCCGGTGCCGGTTACAGACTGATAGGTCGATATTACCAGCCTTTTGATACCATATGCTTTGTGCAGGGGGTTCAGGGCTACTACCATCTGAATGGTGGAGCAGTTGGGGTTGGCAATGATTCGGGTTTGCTGGTTGAGGGTATGCGGATTGACTTCCGGCACTACCAGTGGAACATTATCATCCATGCGCCATGCAGACGAATTGTCGATAACAAAAGTGCCCTGCTCAGCAAATTTTTCGGCCCACCGTTTTGAGGTGGACCCACCGGCAGAAAACAGCGCAATAGCAGGCCGGGCGGCAAGTGCATCTTCAATGCTGCATACCTTATGGGTCTTTCCGTTAAATTCAATGGATTTTCCCACCGAACGTTCGGATGCAGCGGGAAAAAATTCGCTTACCGGAAAATTTCTCTCCTCCAGTACTTTTATCATTACATTGCCTACCAAGCCGGTGGCGCCAATCAGAGCAAGCTTCATTATTTCTGTAGTTAAAAAAACTTTATAAAGTCAATCCCGCAAAAATAGTATATTTACTATCCCAAAACCAAGGCCCATGTACAGAAAAGCAATTTTACCCCTGTTTTTTCTCCTGCCATTGTTTTCCTTTGCCCAGTTTACAGATGATTTCAGCGATGGCGATTTTACCCAAAATCCGCAATGGATTGGCGATGCCAACAAGTTCCTGGTGGAAAGCCAGATGCTGCGCCTTAATGACAATCAGGCCGGTGAAGCATACCTTGCAACGCAAAGCAGTGCTATTAATAACACCCAGTGGGAGTTCTGGGTCAGGATAGCCTTTACCCCATCCAGCAACAATCATCCCCTGATTTATCTGATTAGCGATAGTGATAACCTCTCCGGGCCACTCAATGGGTATTATATCCGCATCGGCAAGGATGGAACCGACAACAAAAGGCTTTATTTCTACAGGCAAACCGGCGACAATCATACCGAGCTTATGGCCGGCAGTACCAATATTGCCACTTTGAGCAACAACCGAATACGCATCAAAGCCACCCGTGATGAGACAGGCAACTGGGAGTTTTTTGCGGATCCTACCGGGGCTACCTTTTTTCTCCCCCAGGGAACCGTTTTCGACAACCAGCATACAACTGCACAATGGTTTGGTTTGAAATGCAACTACACCGTAACCAATTCTTCGGGCTTTTATTTCGATGATTTTTATGTGGGTGAAATCATCCCCGATACCACTCCGCCGGAAGTAAGCAGCATCATGGCAACATCGGACAATACAGTAGAAGTATTGTTCTCCAAAGCAGTGGAGCCTGTTACAGCCCAAAATGTGACCCATTATTTTGTTGACAAGGGAATAGGGACTCCCGACTCGGCCATTCGCAATGAAGCTACTCCCAACAAAGTAACACTGACTTTTTCATCTGACTTCGTGGTGGGAGAAATTTATAACCTTACAATCGTCAACATACAGGACTTTGCCGGCAATACCATGGCTAACTTTACCGGAAATTTTTCGTGGTACATACCCCAAAGATTCGATGTAGTATTTAATGAAATCATGGCCAACCCAACGCCTGAGGTGGGGCTCCCTCCCCATGAATATATTGAGCTGTTCAACACTTCGACATTTGACATCAACCTGGAAGGGTGGACCTTCCGACATGGCAATACGGACCGGGAAATTCCCTTCGCAATGATTCCGGCAGGTGGATTTCTGGTGCTGACTACCAGCGGTGCCATCGATGAACTGGATCCATTTGGCAACGTGGTGGCTGTGCCGGGACTCTCAGCCACAGCACTCACCAATTCAGGGACAACACTTACCCTGTGGGACGATCAGGGTGAACTGGTCTCTTTTGTTAGCTATGCTGATACCTGGTACGATGACCTGGTTAAAGCTGACGGGGGCTGGTCGCTGGAAAAAATTGATCCATTCAATTTTTGCGGGGAAGCGGACAACTGGATGGCAAGCACAGATTCACAGGGCGGAACTCCCGGCCAGGAAAACGCCGTGAGAGATGACAACCCGGACACTACACCTCCGGTTTTGCTGGGTGCAGCATGGGAAAATGCGCTCCAGGTAACCCTCTATTTTAGTGAAACCATGAACGAAGCATCTCTTTCCCTGACCGAAAATTACCTGGTAAACAATACCCATCCCATGTCTGTATCCGTTCAGGAACCTGTTTTCAAACAGGTTGTACTCATGCTCGAAGCACCCCTTGAAAGCAACACAATATATGATGTTACGCTCTCGGAACAAATTACGGATTGTGCCGGGAATTCTCTGGCAATCAATACTGCCACTTTTGCCGATTATTCTGCTGAACCCTTTGATGTGGTATTTAATGAACTCATGGCCAACCCGACCCCTTCTGTGGATCTCCCTCCTTACCGGTATATCGAACTATACAACACATCTCAATTTCCTGTTCATTTAAGAGACTGGACCCTAACCCATGGCACCACCAGCCGTGAATTGCCCTTTATTCCGGTTATGCCGGGCGACCATGTGGTACTCAGTACTCCGGAAGGAGCTGCAGCCCTGCAGGAATATCCCCATGTTTTTGCTGTGCCTGACCTTTCTACCAACTTTCTTACCATAGGTGGTCAAACCCTCAGCCTGAAAAATCCACAGCAGGAAGTTATTTCCTTTGTGAGTTATAACGAATCATGGTACCGCGATGCATCCAAAGCCGATGGTGGCTGGGCACTGGAAAAAATTGACCCGTTCAATTTTTGCGGAGAAGCACAAAACTGGCGTGCTTCAGTTGACCCCAGGGGAGGAACACCGGGCGAAACCAACTCAGTAATGGGAGAGAATCCGGATAACGATTCGCCGTATTTACTCAGAGCCGGCTTTGAAGGGGCCGACCGCATCAGCCTCTTTTTCAGTGAACCCATGAAACCTGAGACCCTAAGCGTGACGGACTACTATATTGTAAATAAGGAAGCAGGACAACCCCAGAGCATTGTGTTGTTTGCCCCGGAAAACCGAAGGGTTGACCTGATTCTCCCGCAGCCCCTGCTACCCGAAACAATCTATGAAGTTACGGTCTCGCAAGACATTACCGATTGTGCCGGTAATGCCCTGGACGGGAACACAGCAAAAGTGGGAATTCCCGCTATGGCAGACAGCCTGGACATAGTGATCAATGAAATTCTCTTCAACCCGCCTGATCGCGGAGAAAGATATGTGGAAATTTATAATCGTTCCCCAAAAATAATTGATCTCCGGCATTATATCCTTTCTTCTAAAGACACCATTGAAGATATCCTGACTACCCTAAGAGAAATCAGCAGCGAGAGTCATTTGATTTTTCCCGAAGAATACCGGGTGCTAACACCAAACCCGGAAATTGTAAGGCAACAATATATGACTCCCAACCCGCTGTGGTTTATCCCCATGACCCTTTCCTCCATGACCAATACCCGGGGTATTATAGTGCTTGCCAGCAAGGGCCACCAGATTACTGATATGATGATTTACGAAGAAGATATGCACTATGCCTTGCTTACAGACAAAAAGGGGGTTGCCCTTGAACGCCTCAACTACGACCGACCCACCCTGGATCGCAACAACTGGCATTCTGCTGCGCGCAATGCAGGTTTTGGAACACCGGGCTACAAAAACTCACAATTCACCATGAATGTGGATGCCGGGGAGAATATTATTGAAGTGTACCCGAGGATTTTCTCGCCCGATAACGACGGGGTAGACGATGTACTCAACATCTCTTACGAAATGGAATCACCGGGGTTTACAGCCAACCTAACGGTTTATGACAGTCGTGGCAGGCATATAAAAACCCTCTACCGCTCAGAATTGCTGGCAATCCGTGGTATTCTCACATGGGATGGCACAACGGATGATTATCAGAAAGCTGACATGGGGATTTACATCATTTTTATTGAATTGTTCGAACCCGGAGGTATTGTAAAAACCTACCGCAAAACTGCGGTATTGGGAGGGTAGAAAAGATTATACCGACATGGCTATGGTTGCTACCCACACTCTTACCCCTTTGATGGCTTTGAGCTGATGGGCACAAGCCTCCAGGGTTGAGCCGGTGGTTATTACATCGTCAATGAGCAATATGTTCTTTCCCCGGAAAGCTTCTGGGTTTTTTATGCTAAAAACAGTTTCTACATTTTCCCATCTTTTAAAACGGGCTTTGCGGGTTTGGGTATCCGTTTTGGTAATCCTGACCAGGTTAGTTGTATTCATGGGCCTGCCAAAAGTTTCACGTATACCACCTCCAAATATTTCGCTCTGATTAAAGCCTCGCTTGTACTGCTTTTTTTCATGCAGGGGAACCGGAACGATAACATCCACAGGCTCCCAAACAGGATGATTTTTAAGTTGTCGCCCCAGCAACTTGCCAAGATAAATCCCTATTTCGGTTTTTCCCCGGTATTTAAACTGATGAATCAGGGTCTGAACCTTCCCTCCTTTCTGAAAATAAAACAAGGCTGTCGCCGTTTCAATATCAACGCGGCCCCAGAAAACCTGCGACATAGCATTTTCCCGGTCGTTATGTAAGTGCGTAAATGGCAATTCATAACGGCAAAAGCTGCAAAGGCACTCCTCTTGCTGAATCAGTGCTCTTTTGCAACCATTGCATAACCTGGGGTAAAACAATGATAAAAAATCTGCCGCGTATGTTTTTATACTGCCCAACCACATAGTAAAAACGTGCAAATTATCAGAACGGACATTTTATGTTTTTTAACGGGGTTTTTAAATTGTTGGCAAAACTTAAACATGAAAACCCTCCCTTAAATTATTGAAAACAAGCTTTAATCATAAAAATAATATAAATTTGCACACGAAAAACAAAGCAAACAATCAATATTACACAAACCAAACTGTTGCTTATTTATCCCGGCCAAAGAAACCATTGATTATTTTTTGCGTATGAGAGATAAGTAAGAACCCTTTTTGCAACCAATTTTATTACAAACCCATTAATTTTTATCTTACTAAATGGACACCAGCAAAAAACCCAATCAGCCATTGCCAGACAAAAGCAATGCAAATGACACAAAAAGTCGTAATGATAATGTTTACAAAGGAACCATCCTTGTATTGGTAATCATTATCGGGGTACTGACTTTTATGTTGATAACCGGTCGTCAGGCCCTACAGGAAGTTTCGACAGAAAAGACCATTGTGGATGAGTTGAATCTTGAATTAAAGGATGAGCTCGACAATGTCTTAAGTGAATATAACATGGTAAAATTAGAATATGACAGTGTTCTTACCCAACAAGACAGCATCATCCAGGAAAATGCCCGTGAAATAGAAAGGCTTATTGCCCAGCAAGGTGATTATCGTCGTATCCGCAGGCAACTCAACCTGCTCAGGGAGATTACCCAGAATTATGTGCATGAGATTGACAGCCTCTATACCGAAAACCGGGTTCTCAAGGCCGAAAATGTGGAGATGAAAGAAGAAATTCAGCGTGTAACACGCCAAACCTCCCAGTTGGCTGAAACCAAAGAGGAACTCGAAGGCAAAGTAGAAGTTGCTTCTGCCCTGAGGGCTTTCCAGATCAACGCTACTCCTATACGCCTGAGAGGACGTGACAGAGAGGTTGAAACGGACAGAGCCCGCAGAACAGATCGTGTCAAGGTATGTTTTACCGTTGCCGAAAACCCTGTTGCCATCCCCGGAAACAAGAATGCCTATGTGCGTATTGCCGATCCGGAAGGAAGCATCCTGAGAATGGGTGAAGATGATCGTTATTCTTTTACTATTGGCGAAGATACACTTCAGTTTTCCATGAGAGGTCAATTCAATTACATTAACCAGAATACAGAAGTTTGTCTATATTGGGACAAGCAGGAAGATTTTGAAGAGGGTATGTATCTGGTATCTATTTTTACCGATGAATTCAGACTTGGTGAAACCCAGTTTTCATTGCGCTAAGAGCAAATCCGGCTGGCAGTGCACCGCAAAAATTTTTACACATTAAAAAAATTGTTGTTATGGAAGAAAGAGATAATGAAACAGGAAATGGCTATCATGAGCCTGCAAGAAATGGCAGTGGAACAACGGTAGTGATATTCCTTGCAATATTGGCGGTTTTATTAGCTTTGGGAGGAGCATTGCTTCTGAGGCAATTGCTTTCGGCCAAACACGATTCGCAGGTTGCAGCCAGCGAAATTAGAATTGTAAACGATGAAAAAGAGTTGCTGCTGATTCAACTGGATGAGCTGGAAGAAAGATATTCACTGCTGGAAACTACCAACCAGGAGCTGGAGACACAACTTGCTGCCGAGAGACGCAGGGTCAGGCAGCTTAGGGCTCAGTTGCACGGCGAAGGAGGTACCGGAGACGGAGCAGGTGTTGAACAGTATCGTGAGCGCATTGAAGAACTGGAGGCCCAGCTGGAAACCTATCGAAACCAGCTTGAAATAGCCGAATCGGAGAACAATGTTCTAACAGGCGAAAATGCCCAGATTCGGGAAACCCTTGCCCAAACCTCTGCCCGCAATCAGCAACTGGAAAGCAGAACTGAAGAGTTGGAAGAACAAGTGGATAAAGCTTCTATTCTTACCATCAGCAATCTGGAGGGTACTGCCCTGAGAGAGAGAAGACGGGGAGATGAACCCACTGACAGAGCAAAGAGAACAGACAAAATCCGGATCTGTTTCACCATCAATGAAAACCTGGTAGCCAATCCGGGCAACTATGATTTCTTTATAAGGCTTATCAACCCTCTCAACCAGGTAATGACTTTATCTCCTGATAACACACTGGAATTTGAGGGTGAGACCATTCAATACTCACTCAAACGCACGGTAAACTTTCAGAACAGTTCACAGGAAGTTTGCATGGTATGGGATCAGGACGAAAGATTTGAAAAAGGCTATTACAACATCGTTGTATTTTCTGAAGGCAGAGAGGTAGGATACAAGCTCTTCCAGCTCGATTAAAGATTGACCCCCAACATAAACAACAATTCATTCAAAACCGGAAGACCTGAAAAGTCTTCCGGTTTTTTTATGGGTCAAAATTATTACTTTTGTGCTCTTTGCAAAACAAAAACAAATTTGAACGATTTTGAGTATTTTGTTTTTTCCCTTAACGGGAAAGGCTGTTTCACATAATGCTTATACTTTAACAACATATTTTTATGAAGATCTCTCTCAATTGGCTCAAAGATTACATTCAAATTGACGAAACTCCTGAGAAAATTGCCCGTTTGCTTACTGATTGCGGGCTCGAAGTGGAATCACTGGAAAAAACAGAATCGGTAAAAGGTGGACTTAAAGGTATCGTAATTGGTGAAGTACTCACCTGCGGGAAACATCCTGATGCTGATCGTTTAAGCGTCACCACTGTTGACATTGGCACAGAAGTGCTTCCCATCGTTTGCGGGGCCCCCAACGTTGCCAGCGGACAAAAAGTAGTGGTTGCCACCGTTGGAACCACCCTCTATACTTCAACAGGAGAAAGCTTTGAAATCAAAAAAGCCAAAATAAGGGGTCAGGAATCCCGCGGAATGATTTGTGCCGAAGATGAACTCGGACTGGGGACTTCGCATGAGGGTATTATGGTACTGGAACCGGAAGTCAAGACCGGTACACCTGCTGCTTCTTACTTCAGGGTAGAAGAAGATTACTGCATAGAAATCGGCCTTACACCCAACCGCATCGATGCTGCATCCCATTATGGTGTAGCCCGCGATTTGGCTGCAGTAATCAGTCATGTGCAACCCGGTTCAGCTATTAAGGCCCATAAACCGGATGTCAGCCATTTCCAGCCCGATGAAAAAACATCGGAAATCTCCATTAAAATTGAGGATAGCGATGCCTGCCCAAGATATACCGGGTTAACAATTTCCGGTGTGAAAGTTCAGGAATCTCCTGACTGGTTGAAAAACCGGCTGAAAACCATTGGTTTGAAATCCATTAACAACGTGGTGGACATCACCAACTTTGTTTTGCATGAAACAGGGCAGCCGCTCCATGCTTTTGATGCTTCAAAAATCGCCGGCAACAAGGTCATCATCCGCAAACCTCAAAAAGATACTACCTTCCTCACCCTGGATGAAGAGGAAGTAAAGCTCACGGGCAATGACCTGATGATTTGCAACGAAAAGGATCCCATGTGTATGGCCGGTATTCTGGGAGGTATTGACGCAGGCGTAAGCAACGCCACAGAGAATATTTTCCTTGAAAGCGCCTATTTCGAGGCTTCAGGAATACGTAAATCATCCAAGCATCATACTATCAACACCGATTCATCCTTCCGGTTTGAAAGAGGTGCAGACCCCGCGATGACCGTGTTTGCTCTTAAGCGGGCAGCCTTGCTCATTAAAGAACTGGCCGGGGGAAAAATAACCTCTGATGTCATGGATGTTTATCCCAGCCCGGTTAAACCTTGCATCATCGATTTCCGCTATGAATCGGCCATTCGCCTTATAGGCAAAACCATTGATAAGGAAACCATTAAAAACATTCTCCTTTCCCTGGAAATCAAAATCACACACGAAACTCCCGAAGGGCTCGAGCTGGAAATTCCTCCTTACAGGGTAGACGTTACAAGAGAAGCAGATGTTGTAGAAGAAATTCTGAGAATTTATGGTTACAACAACATTGAACTCCCTGAAAGACTGCATGCTTCCATTGTTTCTTCTCCCAATCCGGATAAGGAAAAACTGCAGAATGTAGCTTCCGATATGCTCAGTGGTCGTGGTTTCAACGAAATCATGAACAATTCGCTCACCAAATCATCTTATTACAAAAGTGATCTTTTCAAACCAGAAAGTATCGTACACATCCTCAATCCCTTAAGCCAGGATTTGGGTGTAATGCGCCAAAGCCTCTTTTTCGGAGGCATGGAAACCATTGCCTGGAACCAGAACCGTAGGGTAACAGACCTGAGCCTTTATGAGTTTGGAAACATCTATTTTAAGGAAGAAACCAAAGACCATGAAGGTCCGCTGAAACTGCCCGGTTACAGAGAACAGCGCATGCTTTCTCTCTTTATGACCGGAAATGTGCAACCCGAAAGCTGGTATGCCCCCACCAAAACTGTTTCACTTTTTGATTTGAAAGCAGAGGTAATGGTGTTGCTGCAAAAAATGAATATTCGACTGGATGATGCCACTGCAGAAGAAATTCATGGAGAAAACTTCTGGGAAGCCGGGATGAGATATATTGTCAATGGCAAAACACTGCTGGAGCTGGGAGAAGTATCCCGCCATTTTCTAAAGGCTTTTGACCTGAAGCAGGATGTGTTTTATGCATCTGTAAACTGGGAGATGGTGCTGAAACTGCAGGATAAAAATCCGATACGCTATCATGAGATACCCAAATTCCCCGAAGTAAGAAGAGACCTTGCCCTGCTAATCAGCAATGAAGTAAAATTCAGCGATATTGAAAGACTGGCAAAAACGGCAGAACGCAAGCTTCTGAAAAAGGTTCGCCTGTTTGATGTTTATAAAGATGAGAAAATAGGAGCCGGTAAAAAATCCTATGCGGTAAGTTTTACCCTTAGTGACGAAAAGAAAACCCTTACCGACAAGGAGATAGATAAAGTAATGAACAAGATATCCAAAACATTGCAAAAGGAACTGAATGCAAACATCCGGTAACAAAGCATGAACCTGTTGTTGAACACACAACACAGCTTTTTGGGAGAATAATTGCAAATCCTGGTTCACGACCAGTTAAAACAAAATACTGCTATGGACGACTTCAGCAAAACCATTATTGTTTCCGATGAATTAATGCATCAGAAAGTACAAGAACTCATCAGCCCAAGGCTGGAAAATATTGACAGGAAGAAAACTCTTACGTCCATCATGGGCTTAATAGACCTTACCACACTTGAGGGTGCCGATACAGATGAGAAAGTGCGCGCCATGTGTAAAAAAGGAATGACCATTGAAAAACTGGGCCTTGGACTTCCCAATGTTGCTGCAGTTTGTGTTTACCCCACTTTGGTGGCTACAGCCAGAAAAGCCCTGGAGGGAAGCCGGTTAAAAGTGGCAGCAGTAGCAGGTGCATTTCCTGCCGGTCAGTCGCCAATTCATATCAAACTGGAAGAAGTAAAGTACACGGTAGGAGAAGGTGCGGATGAGATTGATATGGTCATTTCGAGGGGTAAATTTCTCCAGGGTGAATACAATCAGGTATTTGATGAAATTGCTGCCATCAAAGAAGCTTGCCGCGATGCACACCTGAAAGTAATCCTGGAAACAGGAGAGTTGCAGACCGCCACCCTTATCAGGCGGGCCAGTGAAATTGCCATCAAAGCCGGAGGAGATTTCATTAAAACCTCAACAGGCAAGATACAGCCAGCAGCCACAGAAGTGGCCATGATGGTGATGCTTGATGCCATCAAGGACCATTATAATGAAACGGGTAAAATGGTGGGCATAAAACCTGCAGGAGGCATTAGTGATGCAGAAACTGCAATGAAGTATTACATTCTTACCGAAGAAATTCTTGGCAACGAATGGCTCAATAAAGAATGGCTGCGCATAGGTGCCAGCAGGCTGGTCGATAATCTCATCAACGAATTGAAGTAAAAACTACTTTCTGCCCCACAGCCGTTTGACGGCCTCAAAATGCTGTTTATACCATGAGCGGTTTGTCAGACGCGAAAAGACGTAATTGCGGGCATTACGATTCCACAACACCCGCAGGGGGAGAACAATGTATTTCTGAAAAAACATGATCAACAAATGATAGCGGTGTAATTTTGCACCGCTCATTTTTAAAGTCCATTCCTGTCTTTTGAAAAAGAAACTTCCGTAATTGCTTTGGGCAAGCTCCCGGGGCATTTCCATATCAAAAACCCTATACATCAGTTTCAGATAAGGCAGGGATTTACTTTTGTAATGACCGAATTGCAGGAAAGTATCCAGGGCATCCTCTTTGCGGCTCAGCAAAAGCAAATCGTACAAATTTCGCAGTGATACATCGGCATGGTAATGCCCGCTGTGCATCAATTGCGCATGGAGAAAATTATGAACTATCCTGTCACGCATTTGCATCACCGTGAATTCTTTATCGGATGAAGCGGCAACTTTGTTTTCCAGGATGCGGGAGGCAGTAAAATTTTTCTGATAAAGATATTGCACTGCCATCCGATGCACTTCCACCCCTGCCACCCAATCGCTGCGCAGCAATATAGGGTAGTGCATGGTGGAATCCATGGCTCGTGGATTGAATTGTTTCTGCGTTATAAAACCCTTCTTCCGGAGTATTTCAGCAGCCTTCATCATCTGGCTTTCGCCCACCAGAATATCCAGATCATATACCATTCGCTCACCAATATCACTGTATAAACCATCCAGCATGTGTCCAGTGCCTTTCATAAACAGGCACTCTATATCCGCAGTGAGCAGGGTATCTTTTACATAGCGGGCCTGTTGCAACACTTTCCGGTTTCTTTCACGGTTGAGTTGCAACACACCCTGTAAATACACATTGAGCTCTTCGGGCAAATAGCCTGTTAGTTGATGTTTTTGAAGTTTGAGATATAATGCAGGCAATACCAGGTTATCGCTACCCAGTTTCACAAAGCCATTCCAGTTGACCGGAGTTACGAAAAAATCCCTGATAAGCAAATCTTGACTCCCGGTTTTGAAATCGAGGGCCAGAATGCGGCCAAGGAAATAATACATGTCGGCTTTATTCATGAAGTTTCCATCCTTTTTTCTTCATGGTGCATTGATGCACCCGGGCTTATGATCATGCAGAGGCTGGATGCAAAATTACGGTAAAAAGTATATAATCAACAAATTGTTGAATTTGTGATCAATTTTGTATTACTTTTGCAATGAAATCAAAGCTATTATTACATTGGAAGATTCGCCTGAACCTTATTCGTGTTTTGTTTCAATTACATTGTCGTTTTTCAACACTTTTAATACCGAAGCAGCCTTAGGATTGCTTGCAATGGCAATTTTGCTGGTACTATCTGCTTTGGTATCCGGTTCTGAAATTGCCTTCTTTTCCCTGAAACATTCCCAGTTAGAAGATTTACGGGAAGATAGCAGCAGGCAGGCCCTGAAGATCATCAGCCTGATGGAAAAGCCCAAACGGCTTCTGGCTACGATTCTTATTACCAACAATGTTGTAAACATTGCTATAATCATCATTTCCACCTTTGTCACCTCCATTGTTTTCAACTTTGAACAGTATTATATCTTTGGCTTCGTTGTGCAGGTTGTTGTGGTTACCTTTCTGTTGCTTCTTTTTGCTGAAGTACTGCCCAAGGTGTATGCCACCCAGAATGCCCTGAAATTTTCAATGTTCATCTCAGGCACCATGCTTACCTTTCGCAGGCTTTTCTATCCTTTAAGCTCCTTGCTTGTAAATACCACCAGTTTAATTGACAAAAAACTGGCAGCCAAAAAAACAGGATTCAGTGCTGATGAGTTGTCTCATGCCATTGATATGGCCCACGAAGAGAAAGGGACTGAAGAAGATAAGCAATTGCTCTATGGAATCGTGCAGTTCAGCAATATTTATGCACGCGAAATCATGAAAAGCCGGATGGATGTAGTGGCTGTGGATGAAAACACTCCTTTTGATGAGCTTATACACATTATTGTTGAAGCAGGATACAGCCGAATACCCGTATATAAAGAAAATTTTGACAATGTAATCGGGATTCTTTACATAAAGGACTTGTTGCCACATCTCAATGCAGAACCCGATTTTAAGTGGGTAAGCCTTATCCGAAGCTGCTTTTTTGTTCCCGAAAGCAAAAAAATCAATGATCTGCTCAAAGAATTTCAGGAAAAGAAAATCCATATGGCCATAGTAGTAGACGAATATGGCGGAACCTCTGGCATTATAACCCTTGAGGATATCCTGGAAGAGATTGTAGGCGAAATAAATGATGAGTTTGATATTGAAGAAACCATCTATTCCAAAGTAGACAACAAAAACTTTGTTTTTGAGGGTCGAACCCTACTGAAAGACTTTTGCAAAATTACCGGAATCGACTATGCCGGGTTTAATGAAATAAAAGGAGAAGCAGATACCATTGCCGGTCTTATTCTTGAAGTGAAACAGGAATTACCCTACAAAGGAGAAAAAATCAGTTTCATGGGCTTTGATTTGATTGTCGATGCTGTAGACAATCGCAGGATAAAACGCATACGGGTCATAATGAAATAGTCGTTGCAGGAAAAAAGCATTTATCTTGCAGTCATTCAATACCCACAACAATATTAATCTCTTTTCTGCGTCTTTTTTACAAAAAAAATAAATTGATGATACGAAACCTACCCATACCTGTTACTGTAATTCTGGCACTTTTGCTGGCAGTCAGTTGCCAGAGCGACCACGCTCCCCTGCCCAGTGGCTATTTCCGGATTGATCTTCCCGAAAAAGATTACCGGGACTTCGATACTATCTTTCCCTACCGGTTCAGCTATCCTGTATACGCGCAGGTAATCCCTGATCGGAGAGCCGATGCAGAACCGTGGTGGGCAGACATTTACTTTCCTGAGTTTAAAGCCATTGTGCATATGAGCTACAAACCTGTTGAAAACGAAAAAGCGCTTAACGATTATATCGAAGATAGCCGCAGTTTTGTCAACAGACATATACCTAAATCCACGGGTTTCCAGGAAAAAATCTACGCTAACGATGAGCAGCAGGTTTATGGAGTCCTTTTCGAAATCAAGGGAAAAGAAGCTGCTACTCCTGTTCAGTTTCATCTTACTGACAGCTTGAACCACTTTTTGAGAGGCTCACTCTATTTTGGTGTTACACCTAACAACGACTCGCTGGCCCCCGTTATTGACTTCATCACTGAAGATATCATGCATATGGTAGAAACTTTTGAGTGGACCCGGTAAACTTTTTTCTTAAAGGTTTTTCTTCTCTTCCGATTATTTTAAAAAAAAGATTCCTCCCCCTGTAACATTCCGGCACCACAGTTCGTCACATTCGTAAACAGCAACAAAACAACAGCTTAAATTACATGACGGCACAGGAATACAATCAATGTGTGGATGAACATGCCGACGGCGTTTATCGCTTTATTCTGAAAAACATCAAAGATGAGGATAAAGCACGCGACATCGTACAGGATAGTTTTGAAAAAATGTGGACCAAAGCAGGTGATATTGAGTTTTCAAAGGCTAAATCCTATTTGTTTACCACCGCCTACCACACCATGATTGACGCCATCAGAAAAGATAAAAAGCAAACAGAACTCAATGAGGAAGCCTTTAATAAACACCAGGTAAATAACAGCTACAGCGACCTGAAAGAAGTGCTTAACCAAGCTGTTGCAAAGTTGCCTGAAATACAAAGACATGTTATCATGTTACGCGACTATGAAGGGTACTCATACCAGGAAATAGGAGAAATAACCCAGCTCAATGAATCTCAGGTAAAAGTATACATTTACAGGGCACGAAACTTTCTGAAAAACTACATTGGCAAACCGGATATGGTAATTTAAAACCCTGTCGTGAAAACAAAAGGCACACAAAGACATACAAATTCGAAACCTTTAAACACAGAAATACAACACTTACAAAAAACTTACTACCACACACTTACACTTGACCTTATAACCTTACAGCAATGAAAATCACAAGAGAAAATTACGAAGCTTACTTCCTCGACTACCATGAGGGAAATCTGACTGAAGGTCAGAAAGCTGCACTCATGGAGTTTCTTGCACAAAATCCTTCTTTAAAAGAGGAGTTCTGGGCCTTTGAGATGGTGGAGCTTGAAGAAGAAAACATTTCCTTGCCCTTCGACAGGAATTTTCTGAAAAAGCCTGTCAGCAATACTGACCATCCTTCCATCAGCGAAGAAACACTCATCGCTTACCATGAAGGAGATCTGGGAGATGAAGAAAAAAGACAAGTACTGAAAGCTGTTGCGGAGAGCCCTGAAGCCCGCAAGGCATTTACCCTTTATAGCCTAAGCCGCCTGGAAGCCGATGCTTCTATCGTTTTCCCTGCCAAAGCCGCACTCAAAAAACATATAGCAGGGAGTCGGGGATTGATAATCCGCAGGCTGGCTGTTGCAGCTGCCTTGTTATCCTTCATGGTATCTCTGTATTTCCTTCTGCCTGGCTCCCTGAACATGCAGCAGCTTGCAGACGAACAGGTACCGGCTATCCCGGATCAGAAAGAAGAAATCTCCCGCATAACACCCATTGAAGAATTGCCTGTACTGGCCGAAACACGACCAACTATTCAACCCAAAACTGCCAGTGTATCAGCCATTGAACCTACACCACAGGAAACAACCCGCCAGCCTGCCCGTATGGATGTATCTCAGCTTGCCTATATTGATTCTCATGAAAGAACAGAGTTAAGTGTTCCGGATCAGCGACCCCAAACCATTGACCTCCGTAAAGATTTTTACTGGTTTACCTATGCTGGCAATATTGACATAGCCGACGAAGATGAGGATGAACTACCCCAGTCGCAACCTATGGAAGAACAACGCTATACCTCCCTGGCAAGCCTTGCTTACAGTGGGATTGAAAGAAGTACCGGTGTTGATCTTAAGAATATGGAGAATCCATTTACCGATCGCAATTTCGGACTCTGGGATATTGCCGGGATGGGGCTTGCCGGTATCAGCCATATTACAGGCACATCGCTCACCGTTGACAAAGAAACTGACGAAACCGGCCGTATTACCTCCCTGGGAATAGGCGAACGATTCAGAATCAGACGTTAAGCCCAGCCAGCCTTCTGTGTGCTGCAGACCAGTTTTGCTCCTTCCGGTCGCTTATGTTTCCATCTGCGATGCGACCACAACCAACTCTCGGGTTGTGCTTTGATATCCCGTTCAAGGTAAGAGGCATGAAGACAGGTAAGACTTCCCTCCTCGGTAAATTCACGTGGATTATCGGTAATCAGTTCAAAGTGGATAAAGTAATGTCCTCGTCTCACTTTTTTGACCGAACCCCAGAAAATAGGTGTATTGAATTTCCGGGCAAGTACTTCGGTGCCTTTAAAAAAAGGCGTCTCCTGATGCAGAAATTTTATCCAGAAAGCATTATCGGGCGGTGGAGTCTGATCGCCTATGAGGGCAGTGGCAATAACCTCATTTCTGTGTTTGAAAATTTCCCTGACAAGATTTTTCATGCTTGCCAGAATATTTCCGGTTCTTTTGCGCATATCCAGGGTATCCTTGTCAAAAATTTTGTCGCGCAGGGGCCTGTAGGCAGTGATAACCTGGTGCTTGTTATACAAAGGATAAGCTGCACCGGCCCATTCCCAGTTCGCTGTATGGGCAAGTACAATAAGAATACTTCTCCCCTGGCTGTAGTATTTGTTTAAAAGGTTTTGTGTAGCTTCGCTGTATACACAACGCTGCTTAAGATTGGCTGGTGATATGGTTCTAAGCTTCAATACTTCCATCATCACATCCGAAAAATGGTGATAAAATTTTCGCTCTATGATGCGGCGCTCCTTAGATGATTTCTCAGGGAAAGCGTTGCGCAGATTTTGTCGAACAACCTTTACCCGGTAGCGAAAGACACGGTAAATCAGAAAAGCGAATAACCAGGAAACTCCATACAAAAACCACAGGGGCAAATATGAAAACAAGCATAAAAGCTTTGCAAGCGAAACTGATACATACTTACTGAAAATGCTACGGTTCATTTCTTTTGTTTTGTTGTAATTGCCTGACATTTAAATGACTAAGCGTTATCATGAAAATCCAATGATGTCAGCGCTACGCGCCTTTGGCTTTTGTGGATGCATTGGATTGCTACTATAATTTCAGCGCTACGCGCCGTTTTTTCTGGCTTTATATATTCATCCGGGTGTATATCGGGTAGATATTCTCGTGGCCAGGTTCACTCTTTTATTTTTTCCAGCCATAAACATGATAACCTGTTACCTGTGTTTGAAATCCATGTAACCGGAGGAATTGATCTACATCTTCCGACGTAGGTTCTCCATAACGTTCAGGCCCACCATCAACAGATATTTTTTTTACATTTTTAATTTTAACCCCGAGGCCTTCCAGTACTTCCATTTCAGCTCCTTCTGCCTCAATTTTCAAAAAATTTATCTTTGAAAGCTCTTTTGCTGTCATCCATGAGTCCAGCCTTATGGTTTCGATCTTAATTTTTTCGGTAAAGACTTTCGGCGGGATAAGGGAAGAGTCAGCATCTTCGCTCGACACATAAAATACCTGATTACTATTTCTGTCAGAGGCTGCCTTCTGCATAACTTCAACGTGTTCCATCTTTCGGGTATTTTCTTTCAAACAGAAAAAGCAATTGGGATCGGGCTCAAAAGAATAAACCCTGGCAGCATTACGGGAAGCCATAAGGGTAAACTCTCCTACATTGGCTCCTACTTCTACAACAATGTCTCCTTTCTCTATACTACATTGATCAATACAATATTTTTTCTCCATCGCCCTGATTCTTCGTCCCAGGCCATCAGGATAAAAGTATCTGTTAAGCCGGCGATATCCCATAAAACAAAACCGCGTGGTATCGTCAAAAAGAACTACCCTCCCTTTATTTTCAGCCTTAAAGCGATAGGTACAGCCTCTTCTTTTTTTACTCAACCTCAGGTAAGCAGGCATCAGCTTCAGATATAAGCCGGGAGGAATACTTTTATATAAAACTGAGCGGAAAATGTGTTTCCATTTACTACTGCTATACTCCACTTGTTAAAATTTTAAAATATTTATTTGCATAAATCCACATAACTTATTCCACCACGGAACCAGCCCATTTTTGAAAAGGTAACAGAACAAGCTACCTGCTAATGGTATTTTTCATAAACTATCGCCGCCAAGTGACAAAAATGGCTTCAATGCCACAAAAGTAAAGAATATTAATTAATCTATATCGTTTCCGGTATATACGAATTAATGTGACTGCCCATTGCCACAAAATTTAAGGAAAGTAACAGAAAACGATTATTCTGTTGTTAAAATATTTATTCAGCAAACCCTTAACATAGTATATTTACACTCTTAATTGCCATGCAGAAAACTATATTACTTCAAAAATTACATTAGAGATATGCCAAAGAATAAAAGCCTGTTTTCGCCATCTGTGCACCATTGGATTTATTTTGTGCTGCTGTGCATGTTAGCGGCTTCTATGCCTACCTCGCGATTTATGATGAGCCTTACGCAACTTCTGTTGGGCGCCAACTGGCTCCTGGAAGGCAACTACAAAGAAAAAACCCTGCGTTTCTGGAAAAACAAACCCGCACTGATATTCTCTTCTCTTTACCTTTTGCATATCATTGGACTTTTATGGTCAGAGGATTTGGCTTATGGTATTGGATCTGATTTGAAAGATAAACTACCCATGCTTACCCTAACATTCCTGGTGGTTTCTTCGCGACCGCTTTCACAGTTCAGGGTTAATTTATTGCTTTCCATCTTCCTTGCTTTTCTGCTTATTACAACCTTCGTTGGGTTCTATATTTTTATCTCCGGCAATTATCTTGATTTCCGCGACATTTCTCCCTTTATTTCTCACATTTACCTGGGAATGATGCTGGTAATGGCAGCATTCACTCTTCCCTGGCTTACCCAACGAATTACCAAAAACAAAAAACTCCTATGGGCAAGCTACATTATTGCCATCTGGATGATTGTATTTCTGTTTATCCTGCGTTCCATGACGGGTATTCTTTGCCTGGGAGGAGTTGTCGTATTTTTGCTCCTGCGCAAGATATACCTGATTCCGTCTTTTCGCACCCGCATCATTGCAGGTTCTATGATTGTTATACTCGCCATTGGTTCCATAATCCCACTCATCTGGATGTACCGGCAGGTAAGTATGGAAATTAAACCCGGTTCCGAAAGCCTGCAGGAACTTACAGCAAAGGGAAATCCGTACCGGCATTACTTCAACAATAACAAAAGGGAAAACGGACATTTTGTATACTATTTCGTTGCAGAAGAAGAAGTGCGCAATGCATGGAATCAGAAGAGCAGTCTTGATTTTGACGGATCTGATCTGGTAGGAAATGAACTAAAAGCTACGCTGTTTCGCTACCTTTCATCCCTGGGTTTGCGCAAGGATCACGAAGGGATCATGCAGCTCGATCAGGAGGATATTACAGCTATTGAAAGAGGCGTACCCAATCATTACTATACACAATGGCCGGGTTTTGTGGTTCGTGTTCATCAAAGTGTGTGGGAAATATACTGGTACCGTGAAACGGGAAACCCCAGTGGCCATACCCTTACACAACGCATTGAGCTTTGGAGGGCTTCAGTAGTGGCATTCAGAGAAAATCCATGGTTGGGATGGGGTACGGGTGATCTCTTTATTGCTATGGAATACGGATTGGAAAAAATTGATTCCCAGATGGAAAACTATCGCATGAAACCTCATAATCAATACCTGCTGTTTCTGCTGACCCTGGGATTGTTAGGTTCTGTGGCATTTTATACACTCTATGTGTTTTATCTCAAAACCACGCGGGCCCACCAATACCTGCCTTTCAACGTGTTTCTGGTCATTATGCTGATATCGATGATAGGCAACCATCCCATTGATTCACAAACAAGCCAGACCTTTTTTACCTTCTTCACGCTGTATTTCGGCATATTGTATCCGCAGATAAACAGGAACCCTGCCATGGATAAGGAATAGTGCGGCTCATTGATTTATATGCTTTGCAATAAAATCATTGATTATTTGTGCCGCTTTTGCCCCATGCGAAATATGGACATTATCAAATATGATTTTATTCCAATACTCCCTGTTGCTTCTTTTAAAATCGGGTTGTTCAAGATAGTGATTTACGGCTCCTGCTAACTCATCGACGTGGGTAATTTGCAGGGAAATATCACTTATCATTTGCTGTATGTCGGGCGTGAGACGTTTTACGGATGGCACCCTGAATGTAATGATGGGTTTATTGAGCGCACAAAACTCAGCAATTACAGAGCTGGTATCACTTACAAGGAAATCTGCAAGCAGCATGTGTGCAGGCAGTTCATCAGAGTCCACCAGCAAAATACCGGGAGTGTTTTTTACCCTTGAAACATAGCTTTGAGCCATCATGGGATGCAGACTCACCATTACATTGTATTCTGCTGTCAGCTCATGCAGGTTGCCCACCCAATGGTCAATACCGCTCATTCCCGATTTATCCCAGGTGGAGGTGAAAAGCAGGCTTTTCTTTTTGTTATCAAAACCCGACTTTTGGCTAAGCTGGTGGCATCGTTGTATTGTTTTTGGATCACGAAAAGCATCCAATCTCGGATATCCTCCTGCAGCGCCACATTGTATCCCTTTTTGTGCAGCGATGGAAGTTTCTGTTTCGGAGGTAAATAGAAAAAGATCGAAAGCATTGTATTTTCTGGAATGAATCATTCTCTTAAAATGATACGGTCCATGCCGCATGCCTATTTTTTTGATGGCCTGAATAGGAAACCGGTGAAAAGCATGACGTGTCATGACCAAAAAAGAAGGAAAGCCGGGCAAGACAGTGGTTTTCACACCCCGTTCCAACAGTTTACCCGCAACTTTTTTGTTGCGGGCCATAATTTTATAAGGCTCCCTGATATGAGGAAGCATATATTCCATGATGAAATAATCATGCTCCGACTCCACATAAAACACAATGCCATCAAGTTTGCCAAGCAAACGTTGTATCTGCCAGCAACACCAGTATGGAATTTTTAATAAATATCCTGATAAAACCATGGCGAAACCCTTACAACTTTATGTTTTTCTCTTTATGCTCCAACCGGGCAATCAAATATTCTTCCAGTTCTGTGAGCATGGTGTTCATTCCATATTTTTCCCTGACCATATCCCGGGCTTTTTGCCCCATGGCTATAAAATCAGATTTGTTATCCATGGCCTTTGCAACAGCAGTGCTGATGGCTTCGGCATTTGCTGCAGGGATAAGCCTGGCAAACTGTCCGTTCTGGCTCAATTCGTCTGCACCATTTACCCGGGTCATGATTACCGGTTTCCCGTAGGCCATTGCTTCCATAGCTGCATTAGGCATTCCTTCATATAAAGAAGGGTGCAGAAAGAAATCGCATCCTTTGAAATAAGGCACAGGTTGATGCACATATCCGGCAAAGTGAATCATTGAATCTACCTGTTTTTCGCGGGCATAGCTTATCAGCCTTTCTTTATCCTTCCCGTCTCCCAGAACATAAAAAAGCAGCTCAGGATAAGCCTCTTTAAGGGCAACCAAAGCATCAATAAGATAAAAATAGCCCTTATGCCCCACTGCCCGGCCTACGCACAATCCAATGGTTTTTCCGGGAAAGGCTTTGGAGAAATCAAAAGGGGGTGTATCATCGTCAAAATGCAGTCCGTTGTATATTACCTTCACAAAATCATTTTCGGTAAACCCGAGGTTATGGTAGATATCCCTGATGGTAGTGGTATTGGTAACAACGCCATCCACGTATTTTTGGGTGCGTCGGGCAAGTTTTTTGCTCCCGGGGGGAGGAGGAGAACCTGTACGACGGATGAGCAAGGGATTCCCGCTCCATTTTGCCGCCATACCGCAAACAGCAAGTTCACGGCTTTTACAAATAATAACGTCAATCTGATTTTTGCGGATAAACCGCGATAACCGGTAAGCCTGAAAAATATTGATGTCGCTCCTGATGTCGAAAACCGTAGTTTGCACACCATTTTTTGCTGCTTCATGCAGGAGAACAGCGTTTTTTCTCCCGGCAACCACTACAAAATGCCCCTTTTGGTGCATACCGGAAGCAGCATTTACAACCCATCTTTCCCCACCTCCATATTTATTTTTCCCTATTGAGTGAACGAATAGTATGCGCATGGCAGCTGCTAAAAGTTGAATGATACAAATAAAATCAAATCCTTTACTCCGGAAAGCAAAGCGACATCAGTTTTTCTCTAAATAGGAAACAAATGTTCTTGCAAATACATTTTCAGCATCAGGCTTCTCCTTCTTAAACTCCCAGGAGCCCTCTCCTGCCTGCTTATGGAAAAAACCAGCAGATTTCATCACCACGCTCATACCAAAATGCAGGGCCTGGTATTCAACCAGGAAATAATCTTTCCCGTTGAATAACACATCGATGGATAAAAACGGGGAGTCAAACTTCTCATAAACGAACCGGGCAAAGTTTAATAAGGATTCGTCAGGCCGGGTGTCAAACCCAAAAAGCTTAGATCCACTGGCCCTGAAATCACCCTTTTTCACTGATCTTTTCATTATATAGTAGCGATCAAATGCAATCAAAACCCGGTAATCAAAATCCAGATCGGGGATGTATTGTTGTATGATGAAGTTCTGCTCTTCCCTGAGGTATTCTTTGTATTCCTGCAAATCTTTACTGTCGGAAAAGCCAGGATACTCCGGGAATTTTTTCTTCCTGAAGTACTTCCTTCTGAAAAAATCTGCTTTTGTCCATACACTCGTTTTCTTTACAATTTTGCTGATTACCTCCGGCACCTCATCGGGTGTTTTTATCAGGTACACACCCTTGCCATTGGTTCCTTGCGTGGTTTTTAGAACGATGGGATAGGATAAGCTTGCAAAATCTACTTCTTTGTAAGATGAATAATAAGTTGCCGGCAAACTCTCCAACCCGATTTCTTTTTTGTAAATCTCCTGGTATCCCTTATTTTCATGGCATTTCAGAAGATCGTATGAAGGAATTACTTGATTACGCTTTGAGAGCTGGAAAACAATATCGTTGATATATGCCCTGTAATTGTCTTTTTGCGAAAATGCATAAATGATAGTTTTGTCCTGTAAGTTTAAGTCCGAATTGATAATCTCATGAAAATCATACAGTTCTACCTCATAACCTTTTTCCCGGATGTTCTCAGCTATTTTGTCCACATCCAGACTCGTCCAGGGCTTTCTTGTTTGCCCGAAAAACTTGTCTCTGCAGGTAAGAATGACCAGATTTTTATGTTTCATAAGTGTGGGTTTGGCAATCAATACGCCTTTAAAGTGCCGGGTTTTCCCTGTTTTACTGACAGCAATCTGAAAGCTCCAGGGAATAACAGTTTAAACTTCAGCGTCTTCATCTTTTGATTCATCATCTATTCCCCAGGGTTTATAAAGTGGCACATCATAGGGATATCTTACCTTGTGTATGGCCAGCACATGCTCATAAAGAATTCTTCTGAAACGCTCAAAATTTTCCTTCTTCTTTGCAGAAATGAAAATACAGGGAGCGTTTTCCTGAGCCATCCAGGTTTGCTTCAATTCTTCCAGACTCAGATTTTCTTTGGTAGCCGGAGTGAGATCGTCTTCCTCTTTTTCCACGAAAGAATAGTTGTCAATTTTATTGAAAACCATTATGGTTTCTTTCTGGTCTTCACCCAGAATATCGTTGAGGGTTTCCTTCACCACAGCGATTTGTTCTTCAAAGTTGGGGTGGGAAATATCCACTACGTGCAGCAAAATATCTGCTTCTCTTACCTCATCGAGTGTTGATTTGAAGGAGTCTATGAGGTGGTGGGGTAATTTTCTGATAAACCCAACGGTATCAGAAAGGAGAAAAGGAAGCGTTTCTATCACCACTTTTCTCACGGTAGTATCCAGGGTGGCAAAGAGTTTATCCTCAGCAAATACTTCTGATTTGCTGAGCATGTTCATTATGGTGGATTTTCCCACATTGGTATATCCTACAAGGGCAACCCTCACCAGGCTTCCCCGGTTGGAGCGTTGGGTAGCTTTTTGCTTATCAATTTGTTCGAGTTTCTTTTTGAGCAGTGCTATGCGATCGCGAACAATACGGCGGTCGGTTTCAATCTCCCTTTCACCGGGTCCTTTCATCCCGATACCCCCTTTTTGTCTTTCCAGGTGTGTCCACATGCCGGCCAGTCGTGGCAGCAGGTACTGGTATTGTGCCAGCTCCACCTGGGTGCGGGCATTGGCCGATCGGGCACGCAGGGCAAAAATATCAAGAATCAGGTTGCTACGGTCGAGCACACGGCATTTTACAGCCTTTTCCACGTTGCGTTGCTGGGAGGGAGACAATTCATCATCGAATATCAGAATATCAATCTCGTGCTCGCTGATATACTCCTTTACTTCTTCCAGTTTTCCTTTGCCGATAAAAGTAGTTTTATCCGGCTTATCCAGTTTCTGGGTAAAACGTTTCAGGGCAACCCCTCCGGCTGTATCCACCAGAAATTCAAGCTCGTCAAGATACTCCTCTGCAGTTTCTTCTGACTGTCGCCCAAGAATAACTCCTACCAGTACAACCTTTTCCTTTTCTTTCGCTGTTGTTATATCCTTTGGCATTTGATACTGTTATTTGTTTCCGTTTGATAAAAAATAAAGTGACAGGGAGCAGATGATCAACCACTGCACCAGAATACCTGAAAATCCCTGGTAGCCTGTTACCAGTTGCATCACTGACAATATGAATAAACCCAATCCGGCAATCACAGTAAGTGAATTTTTTGTGAATCCTCCGATAAGCAGCAGCAACCCAAAGACTATAAATCCCGCTGCAAACCAGAAACCTTGTGCGGAGAGGTTGAATTGCATAAATATGCCGAAAAACCGATGGTAAATAAAAACTACAAGCGCCAGCCGCATCGCCCATGATGCTATGCCGGAAAGACTTTTCCAGGGCTTCATAAATCTATATTTAGTGTTTTACAGGGTTAATATATTACAGCATTTATGGCTCAGGGTAACGGTATCAAATGTACGTCATTGTTGTATCAAAACGGTTTGAAACCGATAATTTCCCGAACTTCTTTTACGGTTTTGGCAGCACTTTCCCGTGCTTTTTCAGCGCCCATTCTTGCTACTTTGCTAAGATACACATCATCAGCACCGATTTCAAGAATTTTCTCCCTGAGCGGTGCCGTAAATGCGATGACATCCTCTGCCAGTTGTTTTTTCATATCGCCATAGCGAATTTCGCAACTGTTGTATTTGTCTTCAAAATAGTTCAGGGTATCCTGGGTTGAAACCACCTGCATAATGTTGAAGATATTCTCAATGGCCTGGGGTTTGGGCTGATTCTTTTCTGTGGGGCCGCTGTCGGTTACGGCACGCATAATTTTTTTCTGAATGGTTTTAGGATCATCGGCCAGAAAAACGGCATTGCCTTCACCCTCTGATTTCCCCATTTTGGTGCTTCCGTCAAGTCCGGGAATTTTGATCAGATCTACTCCAAAATTGAATGCATAAGGTTCGGGGAAATATTCATTGTTATACATTCTGTTAAAACGTTTCCCAAAAGTGCGGGCCATTTCCAGATGTTGCTCCTGATCTTTTCCAACAGGCACCTTGGTTGCCCGGTGAATAAGGATATCGGCCGCCATAAGCACAGGATAAGTAAGCAATCCTGCATTGATGTTGTCGGACTGTTTTCGTGCCTTATCTTTAAACGTAGTACAACGTTCCAGCTCACCCATGTATGCATTCATATTGAGCAACAGGTATAACTCTGCCACTTCGGGCACATCGCTCTGGATGTACAGGGTGGCCACTTCGGGATCAATTCCTGCTGCCAGGTATTCTACCAGCACCTGTTTTACGTTTTGATGCAAATCTTCAGGTGTGGGATGCGTTGTCAGCGAATGGTAATCGGCTATAAAGAAATAACAGCGATGTTCATGCTGCATTTTGATAAAATTTTTGATAGCACCAAAGTAGTTGCCCAGGTGCAGGTTGCCGGTAGATCGGATGCCACTTAATACTGTTTCCATTGATTGAATTGATAAATAAGGTTTATGTAAGAATTTGTACAGACAAATATTACGATAAAAAATCAGTTTGCAAAGATAGACTATTTGAGGTAAGTTTTGATATCCTTGATGTTAAGCTGCAGATTGCGGGATCCATTCCACTCGTTTTCTTCAATCTGGTACACAATATCAAAATATTTTCCCCACACAACAGCATCGAAGTGATGCGCCTGCTGGAAAGCGATGCCACTGAAGCTCACACCCGGTTCATCGGGATGGCTGACGGTAACCTTCAGATGCTTTTGACCAACCACTCTTGCAGTGTTTTTGTCAATTACCCCCCTGGTGAGAAATACCGGACTCATGTTTGCGGGGCCGTGAGGCCCGAACTGACGAAGAATCCTGAAAAATTTAGGAGTAATCTGTGAAAGTTTTAGTTCCGCATCAATTTCAATCTCAGGAACGAGCATCCTGTCAGTAATAGTGCTGGCGACAGTTTCCTCAAAAGCCTTGCGAAAGTTTTCCAGGTTTTCGGGCTTCAGGCTTAACCCGGCTGCATATTTGTGTCCGCCAAAATGGTCAAGATAATTGCTGCAGGCATCAATGGCATCATATACATCAAAATCTTTCACCGAACGGGCCGAGCCAGTTATTACCCCATTGGATTCGGTCAGGATTATGGTGGGTCGGTAATAGGACTCTGTAAGCCGTGAGGCCACAATTCCTATAACCCCCTTGTGCCATTCTGCATTAAAAAGCACGGTAGACTTACTGTTTTGCAATTCGGGGTTGTTATCTATCATTTCCAGCGCCTGCCGGGTGATTTCAGTATCGAGACTGCGCCTTTCGGTATTGTTATCATTGATGTTCTGGCTCAACTTATGGGTTTCGCCCATTCGTTCGCAGAGCAAAAGCTCAACCGCTGCATTTCCGCTCTCTATGCGCCCTGCGGCATTGATTCGGGGCCCAATGAGAAATACGGCATCACCGATATTGATTTCCCGTGTGAAGACTGTTTTTTCGCAAGACTGACTTTTGCGGATGATATTGCTGTAGAAAAGGATGCTTTCGAAACCGGCCCGGGGATGAAAATTGAGCCGTTCCAAACCATAATAGGCCAGGATCCGGTTTTCTCCCATAATGGGTACAATATCGGCAGCAATACTCACTGCAACAAGATCAAGGAACTTTTTAAGTTCTTCAAAAGGGAGTCTTTTTTTCTGATAATAGGCCTGCGCCAGTTTAAATCCCAATCCACATCCGGAAAGCTCCTTAAACGGATAGGAGCAATCTTCCCTTTTGGGATCAATTACCGCCACGGCATCAGGCAGTTCATCTCCGGGCCTGTGGTGGTCACAAATGATGAAGTCTATCCCTTTTGCTGCAGCATAGTTAACCTGATTAATGGCCTTGATACCACAATCGAGTGCAATAATAAGCTTTATGTTGTTCTTCTCCGCAAAGTCAATACCTTCCAGAGAAATACCATATCCTTCCTTGTAGCGGTCGGGAATATAAAAATCGATTTTATCATGAAAATCACTCAGGAATGCATAGGTGAGAGCAACTGCAGTGGTACCATCCACATCATAATCTCCGTAAACCATGATCCGTTCCCCGGCATTGATTGCCTGCTCAATCCTTTCTATGGCCTTATCCATATCTTTAATCAAAAAAGGATTATGCAAACTATCCAGTGAAGGGCGGAAAAACTCTTTGGCTTCAACAAAACTATTTACTCCCCTCTGAACCAACAGATTGGCAAGTATAATATCTACATTGAGCGATTCCGATAATTTTTTTGTTATTTCCTCATTGGCAAGGTCTTTTACTACCCATCTTTTTTCCATTATTATTTTAGTTTTGGTAAAGATAATAAATCCCATACAAATAAGCCCCTCAGAAAATGTGGTCTGAGGGGCAATCCGTTGTAAAACAAGAATAAAAAATCTGATTTTTTCTAATGGAGATGGAGCTATTCTATAAGCACGATAATTTTATTGTCCTTGATTTCTACGATTCCCGGACTAACTTCCAGGAAAAATTTATTCCTGCCTTCATCAATGATTTTAAGTTTTCCCTTGTCAATGCGGGCAATCAATGGGGCGTGATTTTGCAATACTTCAAAAGAGCCCATGGTACCGGGAAACTGAACCAACACCACTTCACCTTCATAAATAAATTCTTTAGGCGACATCACTTTTAGAAACATATTGTCAGTCTTTATTGGATTCTAAAATGGCTTTCCCTTTTTCAATGGCTTCCTCGATAGTACCTACAAGGTTAAATGCTGCCTCGGGATATTCATCTACATCACCGTTCAGGATCATTTTAAAGCCTCTCAGGGTGTCTTCGATAGAAACGAAAGTACCTTTGAGGCCGGTAAACTGCTCGGCCACAAAGAAAGGTTGCGACAGGAAGCGTTGTGCCCTTCTGGCTCTGCTCACCACCAGTCGATCTTCTTCTGACAATTCATCCATACCCAGGATGGCAATGATATCCTGAAGTTCTTTGTATCGCTGAAGCAACATTTTCACTTCCCGGGTGGTGTTGTAGTGATCTTCACCCACCACCTCAGGGGTAAGAATCCTTGAGGTAGAGTCCAGCGGGTCAACTGCCGGATATATACCCAGTTCGAATATTTTTCGGCTCAATACGGTGGTAGCATCGAGGTGGGAGAAAGTTGTGGCAGGGGCCGGGTCAGTAAGGTCATCGGCAGGCACATAAACAGCCTGTACCGAAGTAATAGAGCCTCTCTTGGTAGAAGTGATGCGCTCCTGCATTAAACCCATTTCGGTGGCCAGTGTGGGCTGGTAACCCACAGCTGAAGGCATACGCCCCAGCAACGCAGAAACCTCTGAACCCGCCTGGGTAAACCGGAAAATATTATCAATGAAAAACAGGATGTCAGAACCGGAAGTTTCATCGTCACCGTCACGAAAATATTCGGCAACAGACAAACCGGAAAGAGCTACCCTTGCACGTGCTCCGGGGGGCTCGTTCATTTGTCCGAAAACCAGGGTGGCCTGAGATTGTGAAAGTTGATCCATATCCACTTTGCTCAAATCCCAGTTGCCCTCTTTCATGGATTTGATGAATTCGTCGCCATAGCGAATAACCCCCGTCTCAATCATTTCGCGCAGCAAGTCATTTCCTTCACGCGTCCTCTCTCCTACTCCGGCAAAAACACTCATTCCCTGATAGCCCTTGGCAATATTGTTTATCAACTCCATAATCAACACCGTTTTCCCTACTCCTGCTCCACCAAACAAACCAATCTTTCCCCCTTTGGGATAGGGAGCAAGCATATCAATTACTTTTATGCCAGTATACAGGACTTCAGTCTCTGTTTTAAGATTTTCAAATTTAGGTGCCTCGTTGTGGATATTATACCGTTTCTCAACCTTCACCTCTCCTAATCCATCAATGGGATCTCCGATAACATTGAAAAGTCTTCCGCGGATTATCTGGCCCGCAGGCATAGTGATAGGGCCTCCTTTGGAAACGACTTCCATTCCACGGTACAAGCCATCAGTTGAGTCCATGGCTACAGTTCTTACTGTATCTTCGCCCATATGCTGCTGGCATTCCAGCACGATCTTTATACCATGCTCATTGGTAACTTCTAATGCATCATAAATTGAAGGTAGTTTATCGGTATTATCGAAAGAAACATCTACAACAGGTCCGATAACCTGCGATATCTTGCCATGAACTTTTTCCATCTGCCTGAATGTTGTTGATTGATAGAGTAATATTTTTACGTGGAACAATATTAATAATTTTTAAACAGAGTAAACAACGTAAATCACGTAATTTTAAATAATAATTATGACTCTCCCCAATCGGGCCATTATTTTAGCTAAATTGTTATGCGCTGAATCTTATCTATTGCCGAAACTAAAACTACAGGGCTTCCAGCGGGGCTCTGGTCCCCTTTGCAAACAACCCGGGGTTATCAATCCTCCGGAATATTTGGAACGAAACGACATTGGGACCGAAAATATATTTACAAGCAGACGCACAACAAACAGTTTTTATGATTTAATTTTTTAGTTTTGTATACACTTACGAAATTTAAAACCCTCAGAACATTGCAAAATTACAGCAGCATAAAAGAGATAGAGAAAAATGATTTTCGCCATATCGTAGCAGGTGCATTTTTTCAGATGCAGAGAAAATGCATTGCCCGACTACCGGAAATCAACATGTTGGTAAATGGTGATGTGTTGTACGTGGATGTTTACCCGGTTGGAGATCAACATCCCTTGCTGCTTAGTGCCCACGAACGTATTGGCCTGCTCAGGCAACTGGGATCTGATCACTATCTTACTGTTTCCTCCAAAGATTGGCCGGTGGTTTTGAGTGAACTCAGGAAAAACAATACATGTGGCCATGGGATTTATAAAGGGCCCTTTTTCCTAAGTGGCCTTGAAGAGTCAGGAACGGATACCTCTCTGCTGAAGAACTTCCTGTCTGTGGCTTTTAACGATATGGAAGACTTTAACTGGCAAAAGGAGCTTGGATACTATTTCCCTCTGCATGGTAAAGTAGTTTACGGTAACAAAATCGGACGCAAGCTGGGTTACCCCACCTTAAATATCGAACCCGATGACAACAGGAAGCTCATTCCTCCCATGGGCGTATATGCCGGTTTGTTGAAATACAACGGAGAATGGTTTAAGACCATGATCAATATTGGCATACGCCCAACCCTCGATTTAAGCAAGGTAACCATTGAAGCTCATGTTTTTGACTTTTCAAAAGAATTGTACGGAGAAGATGTAACCCTTCACTTTACAGGACGCCTGAGGGATGAAATGCGATTCCCCTCTTTAGAGGAATTAAAAAAGCAATTAAGCATTGATAAGGCAAACGCCCTGAAAAGCCTTGATAAAGCCAATATATCTGTCACCAATGAGGATGAGTTTCTGATTCTAAGCTAAGGTTTTCTTCCACAACAAAAGTCTGATATATGAACAATACGTTGAAAAATATCATAGCATTGATGATATTGGTATTATCAGGCCTGTTTATCTGGTACTTTTTCAGGATAGTGCTTTATATCATTATTTCGGTGGTATTATCGTTGCTGGGGCAACCGATTGCTGATTTTCTCCATCGCATTCATATTGGCTCATACAGGATACCCCTGGGGGTAAGTGCGTTTTTAACGTTGCTGTTAATTATTGGAGTATTTCTGACCTTTGTAACCTTTTTCTTCCCTTTGCTGGCATCGCAGGCTGCTTTTGTATCAGAACTTGACATTGCTACCCTCAGTAAAAGCCTTGAGCCTCCGCTCTCGCAATTAGAATTTCAACTCAAAGAATGGACATTGCTGGATGCTGAAGAAACCCTGGGAAGCAAAATTATTGCAGAACTGATTGCCATTGCTACCTTTGACCGTTTCTCACTGATTTTCAACTCGGTTATCAATTTTGTCATTGAAATATTTTTTGGTTTTCTGGCCATCAGCTTCATTACTTTTTTCTTCCTGAAAGAAAAGCATTTGTTCTCCAATATTATTGTCTTTTTTACTCCTTCTCCCCATAAAGAAGAAGCCCGGGAAATACTCAGTGAAAGCAAAGTTTTGCTCAGGCGCTATTTTGCCGGATTGCTGACAGACCTGGCCTCGGTTTTTCTGATGATTAGTTTTGCCATGTGGGTCATTGGGTTGCCAAATGCCCTGGTAATTGGATTTTTTGCCGGACTGCTTAATATTATTCCTTATGTGGGGCCTATCATTGCTACATTTATCGGCGTATTTCTGGG
>JAABSE010000089.1 GCA_011390575.1 Sphingobacteriia bacterium | reverse complement strand
CGGGCCGTAAAAATGCTGAAGTTGATCAGCAATTCATCCTTTCCCCGGGCCAGACTCATGAGCAGCTTGAATACCGGTGAAACCCTCCCGATGTTTTCTTTTACTTCCCCTACCAGCGAGGCCAGGATATGGTTGATTTTATCGAAATCATTTTTCAGGGGCAGCATGGATTTCCCCTGCATGGTTTCCGCAGCGGCAATGCCAAGATCCAGATTGATGTGGGCATTGATGCCAAGCAGCAGGTGCTGCATGACCATGTAATCTTTCTTGTTTGATGCTTCAAAGGCAATCTCCCAGCTGCAGGTTGCAGGTTGCCGGTTAAAATAACTGTCATAGGCATCAAAAAATCGTTGCGCAAACAGAATGTCAAACTGCTCCATTCTTTCATTGTCTTCAAACTCCTTGTTGTCAATGCCCTGTTTAATGCGCAGGGTGACATGGCGGTACAGCACCGCGAAAAAACCGGCACGAAGGTTCTGCGCCATGCATTGATCAACAATGGAGTCCATTTTTTTCAGTGTATGGTCGATGGTTGTCATAGGCTGATATCAGGCGTTTGAGTGATTGTCCTGTCACTATCTCTTATGTTTCTTTGCATCTACCCTAAAGTTAGTAAAACTTCGATTGATTATCAGTTTTCTTAGATAATACTTTTTTTCGTTGATAGGATTTTATTTATAAGGACAGCTAATTTCTCAAATTTTAGTGGCGGGGTGAGCTGCAGTCACCCCGTCACTTTTGGGATGGCCCTACGTCAGCTGCAATTGTGCCTTTCAAATTGCTGCCTGTGACGGGGCCACTTCAAGTGACCTCGCCACTATTTATTTCAAAAAAACCTTGGTTATTTTTCGTAAACCTTATGAGAAATGCAATTGTTACGTAAAAAATAAACCTTATTCCTATATTTATCCAGGCATTGATTGGTCAGATAATTTAGTAAGGTAATAAGGTTCCGATACATGCGGGTATTCATATTTCTACTAAGGTTTTAGGATTATTTGGAATAAGGTTTTTGAAATTATTTTTTTAAACCTTTTTTTTCTTAATGAGTAAAAAATAATAAATCTTATTTTAATTCCATTAACCTTAGTAGAACGGAAACTGTCAACAACTACCTGAACCTTATTACCTTATTTCAGCAACATATAATTGGTTTTTTTTACTCCCACCAATGTAAGATAAACTGGTGAAACTGTAAACCCAGCCCACAGCAGGCTGAAATTAAAACCCGCCTGTAGCAATTATTTCAATACACTGCAATATAAACAACGTAGGCTATGTACATGGCAATGAAAATGATTCCTTCAGTTCTGTCTATGCGACGTCCTTTTCCTGTAAAGATAAAAGCAAACAGCATAAGGCTTACCAGTACATTGAGCAGCAAGTCAATATTCGCCCCTTCGGGCAATGCTACAGGGCTAATGATGGCTGTAGTTCCCAATACCAGGAACACATTAAAGATGTTGGACCCTACAATATTCCCGATGGCAATATCCGTATTCTTTTTTAAGGCTGCAACCACAGAAGTGGCCAGCTCGGGCAATGAAGTGCCTGCAGAAATGATGGTTAGGGCAATGATGCGCTGGGCGATTCCAAGATTTTCGGCAATATCTACCGCTGAGGTTACTATCATCCGCCCACCGGCCACCAGCAGAACTAGCCCGGCCAGCAACAACAGGGTGGATTTTAATTTGCCTGACTTTTTTACAATTACTTCATCCGAAAGGTCGCCTTTGCTTGCCAACTGTATATTATAAGCCATAAAAACAGCAAAAAACAGTAAAAGGATGATGCCGTCCACCCGGCCGATAACAGAAGCCGTCCCGTTTTCAATAAAAGCATCGTTGGCCATTACTACCAGCACCAGGGCAGACAAAAGGCACAACGGTATTTCAATCCAGGTGGTATTACTTTTTACCAAGAGCGGATGGGCAACAGCTGTAGCACCGAGAATGACCATAAGGTTAAAAAGATTGCTGCCGGCAACATTGCCCAGGGCCAGGTCGGTATTTTGTTGTACGGCAGCAATGATATTAACTACCAGCTCCGGGGCGGAGGTGCCAAAGGCAACAATGGTAAGCCCGATAACAATATCGGGTATTTGCAGGGTTTTGGCAAGTGCCGAAGCATTATCAACCAGAAGGCTTGCGCCATAAATCAGCAGGGAAAATCCTGCCAGCAACAGCAAAATTTGCAGTATCATATTATATCATGTTAGATTACAGCCATTTATTTTTTCTGAACAACCATAACATTGCCAGTGAGATAAGCCCCATGAGGGCCAGCACAGCGAAATAACCCCACTGCCAGCGCAACTCGGGCATATTGTCAAAATTCATCCCGTAAATTCCAACAATAAAAGTGAGCGGGATGAAAATGGTGGCAATGATGGTAAGGACCTTCATGACATCATTGGATTTGTTGCTCAGGGTAGAAAGATACAATTCCTGCAGGCCGGAGGTCATGTCGCGGTAAGTCTCCACAGTATCGATGGCGTGCAGCGTGTGGTCGTAAAGGTCGCGCAGGAAAGGGCGGGTTTTCTTCTTGATAAGAGGCGATTCGGAGCGGTCTAGTTGCGAAACAACCTCACGCAGGGGCCATACGGCTTTTCGCAATAGCAGGTTCTCCCGTTTGAGAATGTAAATGTCTTTGAGGATGTTTTTGTCGGGGTGAATCAATAGCTTCTCTTCCAGCATTTCCATATGATCGCCAATGGCTTCCAGTACCAGGAAGTAATTGTCGATGGTAACATCCATCATGGCATAGGCCAGATAGTCTGAACCCATGGTGCGAATGCGACCCTTTCCTTTGCGGATGCGTGCCCGTAAGGGTTCGAAAACATCCGCTTCCCGCTCCTGGAAAGACAGCACATAATTGGACCCGATGATAAGACTGATTTGCTCGTTTTCTATGGTGTTGTTTTTGCTGTTCCAGCTCAGCATCTTCAATACCAGGAAAATATAATCGTCATAATACTCAATTTTGGGCCTTTGCCGCGTGTTGAGGATGTCTTCCAGTACGAGGGGATGAATCTGAAAATGATGGCCAATGGCAGCAACAAATTCTTCATTGTGCACCCCTTTTATGTCAATCCATGAAATAGATGAACTTTCTTTCAGTGTAAAGGTGTCTTCCGGTTTGTCTGTTCTGAACTCCCTGAGTTCAGCAGGGTTGAATTCCATAATGTCGATGGCCGTTTGATCAATCTTTTTGTGGCCAACAAAAATCAGGCTTCCGGGGGATAGTCCGGTTTTGGATCGCGGTCGGTTCATGGGCAGTTCGTTTTGTTTGTATAAATGTAATCAATTAGCGGAAAACAAACACACGGGACATTGATTTATCGGGGTGTAGGTTTTGTCAATACTGTGCGGTTAAAAATTCGTGTTCTCTCGCTTCACTACCAATGACAGGTTGTGCATTTTGCTGGTAATGTGCTATTTAACCATTACATTTTGAGGATGTTTTTTTTAATCCAGGATTTCCCCGGTGCGCCGGCCAGATAATTAGTTCTTTGAAAAATGATTGTTTTCCGGCGCCGATTCTCTGCGCTATACCATTCAACCATAATACCGCCCCTACAGGGCTTTAGCTTCTAATTAACAGCATGTTTAAATCATTGAGAATAGCAACTCCTATTAAACGTCCAAGGCTTAAGGCCGTGCTCACTCTTCGAGTAATAGTGAGAAGTCTGTCTTTACAAAATCTGTATTCACAAAATTTACCGGACATCAAATGGCTTTTATATAAAATTTTGATATCTTTGATAAGCATACCTGTTAAACAAACCGATTCTTTCAACCCACAAATCAAAAAATATGAGCGATTTAATTTTGTGCCTGAAAACAGCAGTGAAGAACACCAAGCTTTCTGTCCATTCCAACAGGGAGCAAATCTTTCTGAACATCATCAAACATCCCAGGGAAAAACTGGCTGAATTCTCCTCAGTGATGGATCAGCTTGAGTTTCGCAAGGAAATTGTACTGAATGAATTGAAGAAGGCAGATATTGATATCAACAAAATTGCTCTTATTGCATGCAAAGGTGGGGTGATCAAACCCATGGACGGTGGTGTGTATCGGGTGAATGATACCATGCTGAATGACTTATCGCGCCCCATGGCCGATCATGAGTCCAACCTGGGGGTGCTGATTGCCAGTGAAATTGCCGGTCAATCCCATAATCAAACCCAGGCTATTGTGGTGGACCCGCCCAGTGTGGATGAGATGGATGAAATCGCTAAAATATCCGGCGTTCCTGCTATTTCCCGCAAGAGTATTTTGCATACCCTGAGCCAGCGAACGGTGGCCAAAAGCTTTGCTGCTGCCATAGGAAAGGAATATGAAGATGTTAACGTGATAGTCGCACATCTGGGTATAGGAATTACCGTGGGTGCCCACCGCAAGGGGAAAATTGTGGATGTAAACAACGGCCTTGCCGGTGATGGCCCCATGTCACCGCAACGAAGCGGCCACCTTCCTGTGGGGCAGCTCATTCGCCTGTGCTACACAGGGAAATTCACCAAAGAGGAAATGATCCGCAAGGTATGCGGCAATGGCGGTTTGAGAGCTTACCTGGGAACCAGCGATGCCCTCACCATCGAAAAACGCATTACCGAAGGGGACAAAGAAGCAGAACTGGTGTACAGAGCCATGGCCTACCAGATTGCAAAAGAAATTGCATCCATGAGTGCTGTGCTCATGGGAGAAGTAGATGGAATTGTGCTCACCGGAGGACTTGCCTACAGCCGTCTTATCGTGGATGAAATTACCCAAAGGGTCGACCACCTGGGGCAGGTGGCGGTATATCCCGGTGAAAATGAAATGCAGGCCCTGGCACAAAGCGGCTACATGGTATTGAGGAACGAAATAGAAGCAAAGGAATACTCCTGATTTTGGCATTGTAGTGCCCGTTTTTTATTACACCTCAAAAAAATGATGCTGGATCAATGGTTGATCATGCTGCTAAATAAGAAACCAAAGCCCTGCTAAGGGCGAAATTATGGTAGAAAATGGCATGACATTGATAAAACGACGCCGGAAAACAATCGTTGTAAAAGTGTTATGTATGTGGCCGGCGCACAGAGAAAATCTTTGATTGAAAAAGTAACTCTGAAAACAATACCAAAAACCTACATATTCCTCCGGTACTGCCCCCCGATATCATACAATGCCTGGGTGATTTGCCCCAGTGAACAGTATTTGGTGGCTTCCATCAATGAGGCAAAAATATTCTCGTTTTTATTGGCAGTGATGGTCAGTTTCTCAATCATGCCTTTTTGTTGGTCCCTGTGCAGTTTGTGCAGGTTTTCCAGCATGCTGATCTGGTATTTCTTCTCTGTTTCATTGGAACGTATCACCTCCTCCGGAACCATGGTTGGTGAACCTTCGGATGACAGGAAGGTATTCACCCCCATAATGGGCAGTTTTCCCGAGTGTTTCATGTGTTCGTAGTACAGCGATTCGTCCTGTATCTTGTTGCGCTGGTAGGCCGTCTCCATAGCGCCCAGCACTCCGCCTCTTTCCGAAATGCGATCAAACTCCAGCATCACGGCTTCTTCCACCAAATCGGTAAGCTCTTCGATGATAAATGAACCCTGCAACGGATTCTGGTTTTTGGCCAATCCCAATTCATGGTTAATGATTAGCTGAATGGCCATGGCCCTGCGCACAGAATCTTCGGTAGGAGTGGTGATAGCCTCGTCGAAAGCATTGGTATGAAGTGAGTTGCAGTTGTCGTAAATGGCATAGAGTGCCTGAAGAGTTGTGCGAATGTCATTGAATCCGATCTCCTGGGCGTGCAGCGAGCGACCAGAGGTTTGTATATGGTATTTCAGTTGTTGCGAACGGGCATTCCCCTTGTATTTGTCGCGGATAACTTTGGCCCAGATGGTGCGGGCCACCCGCCCGATGACTGAGAACTCAATGTCGATTCCATTGGAGAAAAAGAAGGAAAGGTTGGGGGCAAATTTGTCAATATCCATCCCGCGCGAAAGATAATACTCCACGTAAGTGAAGCCATTGGCCAGGGTAAAGGCCAGCTGGCTGATGGGATTGGCACCGGCCTCGGCAATATGATAACCGGAAATAGACACCGAGTAAAAGTTACGCACATTATTCTCAATGAAATATTCCTGAATGTCACCCATGAGTTTCAGGGCAAAATCGGTGGAGAAAATGCAAGTGTTTTGTCCCTGGTCTTCTTTCAGAATGTCGGCCTGCACGGTTCCCCTCACCTTGTTCATGGTGTCCAGTTTGATTTTTTCATAGACCTCTGTGGGCAGCACCTGGTCGCCAGTAACACCCAGCAACATCAACCCAAGCCCATCGTTTCCTGCGGGCAATTTCCCCTGGTAAGTGGGACGTTCAACCCCTTTATGGTCAAAAATCTTTATTATTTTTTGTGCTACCTTGTTTTCCAGTCCGTTTTCTTTGATGTAGATTTCGCATTGCTGATCAATGGCCGCATTGAGGAAATACCCTACCAGCATGGGGGCTGGACCGTTGATGGTCATGGAAACGGAGGTGGAAGGGTCGGCCAGGTTGAAACCCGAATATAGCTTCTTGGCATCATCCAGGCAACAAACCGAAACGCCGGAGTTGCCGACTTTCCCATAGATATCAGGACGCAAATCGGGGTCGTTGCCATACAGGGTTACCGAGTCAAAAGCCGTAGACAATCGTTTGGCGGGCAAACCTTTGGAAAGATAATGGAAACGCTTGTTGGTCCTTTCCGGACCTCCTTCGCCGGCAAACATCCGTGTGGGGTCTTCGTTTTCCCGCTTGAAAGGAAATACCCCGGCTGTGAAAGGAAACTCCCCCGGAACATTCTCCTTCAGATTCCATTTCAGTATGTCGCCCCACCCTTTGTATCGGGGAGTCGTGATTCTGGGAATCTCAAGGTGCGAAAGGGTAGTAGTGTGGGTCTTAACCTTTATTTCCTTGTCTCTTACTTTGAAAACGTAATATTCATCTTTATAGGACTGAACTTTCTTATCCCAGTTGTCAAGAATCCTGAGGCTTTCGGGTTGTATTTTCGTGGTGATGGATTCGTACTTTTCCTGCAGTTTGTCTGTCAGTTTGCGGTTTCCTTCTTCATCTTCAGCTTTGAGCAATTCCATGGATTTATGGATGCTGTAAAGCTGCTGGGCCAGTTCGCTCTGCTTTTCTGCCTCCTGATTGTAGCTTTTTACCGTGTCGGCTATCTCAGCCAGATACCTAACCCGCCCCGGAGGGATAATATGTATTTTCTCCGGCAGGGTCTCTTCTGTCTGCTTCCGGGGTTTGAATTTCGTTTTGAGCTTCTCATTCAGTGCGCTGATGATAGCGGTAAACAGCTGGTTGACCCCGGGGTCGTTGAACTGTGAAGCGATGGTTCCATAAACCGGCATCTCTTCGAGAGACTGCTCGAATAGCAAATGATTGCGCTGAAATTGCTTTTTCACATCCCTCAACGCGTCCATTCCTCCCTTTTTCTCAAACTTGTTCAACGCGATGATGTCGGCAAATTCCAGCATATCGATTTTCTCCAGTTGAGATGCTGCCCCGTATTCAGGCGTCATCACGTACATGGCCAGGTCGCTGTGATCTACTATCTCGGTGTCAGATTGCCCGATACCCGAAGTTTCGATGATGATCAGGTCGAACTCAGCCAGTTTCATCAGGTGGGTCACATGCTTCACGTGCGCCGAAAGAGAAAGGTTGGTTTGCCGTGTGGCCATGGAACGCATGAAAACCCGATCACTGTTGATGGCGTTCATACGTATCCTGTCGCCCAGCAAGGCGCCCCCGCTTTTTCTTTTGGTAGGATCCACGCATACGATGGCGATGTGTTTGTCGGGAAAAGCCTGCAAAAACCTGCGGATAAATTCATCCACCAGCGATGATTTGCCCGCCCCGCCGGTGCCCGTGATGCCCAATACCGGCACATTAGCTTTTTTGCCCTTCTCAAGCTCTTTTTCTATTTTAGGAAGATGGGTTTCCGGGTAATTTTCAATGGCGGAAATGGTTTCTGCCAAAATTTTATGATCTTTCTCTTTGAATTTCTTTGCTGAAAAGGAAATCTCTTTTCCCCGCGGAAAATCCGCATGTTTCATTACTTCGTGAATCATCCCCAGCAAGCCCAGCTTTCGGCCATCATCAGGCGAAAAAATCCGGGCAATGCCATATTTTTGCAACTCCTCAATTTCGTCAGGCAGGATCACACCGCCTCCACCGCCGAAAATTTTGATATGGCCGCATTCGTTTTCCTGCAGCATATCGTACATGTATTTGAAAAACTCAAGGTGTCCGCCCTGGTAGGAGGTAACTGCGATGGCCTGTGCATCTTCCTGGATGGCACAATGGACAATCTCCTGCACCGAGCGGTTGTGCCCCAGATGGATGACTTCGGCACCGGCCGACTGAAAAATGCGCCGCATGATATTGATTGTGGCGTCGTGACCATCGAACAGCGATGTAGCAGCTATAATGCGGATGTGGTTTTTAGCGGGATAAACGGGTGATTTGGACATAAGGGAAAAGTGTTTGATAATTTACAAGTATCAACAAATGTGTTTTGATGTTTGTTTCAATATCATACTAAGGTAAGGAAAAAATCTGTAAAAAAGTGTTTTAGTGAGATGTGAAGGGAATGTGGATATTTGAGTAGGATGGTGGTCCCTGAGTTTATCGAAGGGTGGTCCCTGAGCAGTTCGACAAGCTCACTGTAGCACCTGTCGAAGGGACGCGTGGTGCAGTGGTGGTTTCGACGGGCTCAACCACCGGGGGAGGGTGGTCCCTGAGTTTATCGAAGGGTGGTCCCTGAGCAGTTCGACAAGCTCACTGTAGCACCTGTCGAAGGGTATGCATTGGTGGTTTCGACAGGCTCAACCACCAGAACCACCGGTCCCTGAGCATGTCGAAGGGCGCTGTCATCATTCAATCTCTTTGTTGAAGATGCTTTCGCAGCGCCATTAATCAAACGGTCGCACATTTTTCCATCGACATGCCGGACCGCTGGCCCGGGGTGCATTGTCTGGAGGTTAGGGGTACCTTCCAGGCTTGTGCTTCTATCAACAATCCGACAATCAATTTTTCTATTCCCCAATCCCTATTCTCCAATCCCTCAATCTTATAATCCGATGCTCTTACATCCAACAATCCTTAAGGGCGCTGTCACCCCATCCCGCACCTTGCCCGAAACAATTTCGCAGCGCCCATAATACTTGGTGACCGCTGTTTCTATCGACATGCAGGGCCGCTGGCCCTGGATACATTGCACTGAGTTTATCGCTAAAGCCAGGGTTGTTAACGCCATTACATTGTCTCCAACTGAAATAAAAAATCCCGGGAACCCATACGGATTCCCGGGATGGTGAAAAAAATGGTTATTTGGCTACTACAAAAGTAATGGTTTTGCGTAGTTGGTTGTTGAGGGTGAGGGTGGCGGTGTAGGTGCCGCTCTTCCATCCATCAAGGGGGAGTATCTGCTGGTTGCAGTGGATCTTAGTAGCCATGGTATGTATCAGTACACCGGTGGCATTACGGAATTCTATTTTACCCGATTCGGCCAGGCGTGGTGATTCTATGCACCAGTCCAGTGTCAGATAATCCCTGGAGGGATTGGGGTATAGGGAGAAGCTGAGTTCGCTGTCCATGTCAGGTACAATGAATTCATCGGGACCGGAAACCGGGTCTGTCTTGGGCAACATATCTTCCTGTGGGTACAGAATGGGTTCTTCGTAGGCAATGGCATCATTGAGCATCAGCAATGACAAAGCTTTTCCAGCTACCCTGGGGGTTGCTTCGAGATAGCTTTCCAACTGCAGTAATACTTCACCGGGCAGGTTGGTAAAACCGGGATGGTCTTCGTGGTTGCTCCACTGGGCAAGCAGGTTATAGAAGTCTGTCATCTCCTGGTGTGCCATAAGGGCATTTTCGTCCGATAAGTCGTATTGTTGGGTAATGTGGTTCAGTTGCTGCAGTCCGGCGGCATAATCTTCTTCTGCAAATTTCAATTCGGCTTGTAGGTACTGATATCGTACATCGTCTACCTGGGCCAGCAACTGGTCAAGAGAAGGTGCATTTTCAAATCCTTCCTGTTCGTGAATGATACCCATGATGATTTGGTTCAAAGCCTGATCGTGGCGGGTTTTCTGGTAGGCCATGAAATGCTCCATGATCTCTTTCTCGCTGAACTGGAAAAGACCGTTGTTGATTTGCCAGCGCATGTAGGCCGGTAGTTGGTCTATCCGGCTGTCCAGAGCCAGGTTTACCTCTTCTGATTTAGCGGCCTGGGGGTTTTCCACCATCACATCGCGTATCATGGCATTATTGAAACCTTCTTCTTTGGCACCCAGAGATGTTAGTACCTCTTCCGACAAATAGGGGGAGGTTTGTATCAGGTACTGGTAGGTGTTGTAGGCATCCCCCTCGCCGGCCATTTCCACCTGCTGGGTCATCAGCTGGGTATTACCATCATCCACGTGGGCCTGCAGCAATACTGAGGTTTCTTCGTAGTGGGTTTGGGCGTCTTGTTTTTGAGCGATTAAAAGGTTGAATATTTTGGGTTGCATCGCTCTGTCAGGGCATGAGTTTTCATAATCAAACTTATGACCGGTTTCCTGCAAAAAGATATTTTGACTATAATGGTTGGGGATCAATCTGGTTTCCTCATCTGCAACATGATGGAAATAGAAAAGTCTTTCGGCCTCATTTATAAAATTGCTGATTAAAACCGGGCTGTTATTTCCAAAAAGATTTCCTGCGGGAGAGGTAGTTAAATGATTGCTGTTTTCATTATAGCCTTGCAACTCTCTGATGCCTTCCAATCTTCCAGTGGGTAGACCCAGTGGGGTAACGAAAATATCATAATAGTTATTTTCAAATTGGTTGCATTTGATTTCGAGCCCCTCTTCAGGTTTAAAACCTCTATTGGAGCCAATAGCTTCAATTCCTATGGTTAGACCACTGAAGTTGTTTCGGTACAATTCGTTATAGAAAGACCCTGTATTATGGTTTATTATTCCCACTTGTCTGTTGCAATTTATTTCGGGTGAACTTTCAAATGCGTTGTTCTCTATTCGGTAACCGGTAGATTGTTCAAGATATGCTCCATAACTGTCACTGCAGCGAATTTGTGTAAATGGAATCACAAAAAAGCTATTGTTTTGAATGGTTACATTGTCCATCCCGTTGAAATAAATCCCCCGGTAGGTTGAAAAATCAGAGTTATATACCTTGAAAAAGCGGTTGGGATTGGAAGATGTGGCGTAAATGCCATAATGTAATTGGTCGAAAACACTATTGTTCACAATGAAGGTTGAAGTAATGCCCATTATCCCCGTTCTGCGGTATATATCGATGATGTTGGTTCGCGAATCGGCAAAGCTGGATTGATTGAATGAGATTCCTTGCACCCCGGTTAGCTTTACATTTTCATGAAGCGTGCTGAGAGATGTTCTGTCATTGGTAGTAAAATGACAATGGTGGAAATATGAAATATTATCAATAGGTTGGCCCTGAGAATTGGTGTTTTGGTAGCTGTTGAATTCGATGTCGCGTTGGTTATTGAGAAACTGTGCATTATTTACCTGTACAATGCCACCCTGGTCGTCAATAATCCCGGAATGTTGGCTGCCTACTTGAACACCAATAACTGCATTTTTAATTATTGCGCCATTGCTAATTATAAGTGCACCCTGGTTTTGGAAAGTTTGTGGTAAACCAGAATTCCCCTTAATCTCAATACCTTGCCAAAAATCGTTGGCATGGCAAGCAAAGTAATGGTTTGTTAGCACCCCTCCCTCAATATTTAAAATTCCATTGGGATGAACAACTATTTTTCTATTGTTTAGAAATCTCAGGTTTACATCTTCCAGTAATAGGTTGGCTCCTGGACGGATTTCCAGGTTCCGGTCCATACGATAATCCACTTCACTCCATATTTGGTTGCTTTCTGTTATTTTGTAAGAAGGGGGCACAACATGAAAAGGATTTACGCAATCGCCAGGAATATTTGCCTGTGAAGAAATATTGAAAGCAGAATGGCCGGGTACATCTAAAATTGCATCGGGATAAATACTAAGTGTGCTGCCATTTTGTGCAGTGAGGACTGAGTTGTCATTCATCTTTAATGTGCCGCAGTTGTTTACTATTAATGTACTACCTGCATCAATATTTATATCATTGCTCTCAAGTTTACCTCCTGCTTCAACAGTAAGAGTTTTATTATTGGTAATAGTAAGGTTTTTTTGATTCTCAAATATTAATCTACCACCATTAATAATTGTTATATTCTTGTTTATTTGAGTGTTATTACTAACACTGATTTTTTTATCAATTATCGACGGAAGATAATCGTATTCTATAGCCAGTTGTGTGTTTGAGTTGTTATTTATGGTTACCGGTAACGATGATTCTGTATAATGAATTTGTATGGGTATCCCATCATCTGTGTCATAATCCATCAGTGACACATCAAAAACTTTTCCGTTGAAAATTGTATCGGGCGACCATTCATTAATTTTAAAAAAGAATTTGCCCGGAGCAAATCCAACGAGAATGTCTGTCACATCCAATTCAATTTCAATAGGGTCATCATTGATGCCTTGCATGGGAAGATATCCCCCAGAGTTAATATGCGGAGTATAATATGGATTTAATCTATAGGCTCTATATGATTTGGTATGTGTTGGGTTTACTGCTTCAGAGGTTGCTGCAAGCCCTGTAATCATTTCAACCTTATTTCTGCGTGGATGTTGGATTTTTGCCTGCATGGTTACTCTAGGGGTGTAATTATTCTCTTTAATTTTAAGAACATGAACTCTGCTTATTGTGTTTGGGCCAAGCAAGCGGTAGGGTACATATACGTACCCAAAATTTTGATAACCTGTTCCATGAGAATTTGCCACTTTCAGTGCACCAATCTCCCACTCTGCTATATTATCTTCAGGGTTGGTAAACTGTCCATCACCATTAAAATCGTACTTAATATTATCATTGTAGCCTACTATTGTCATTGCATGGTATCCATCATATCCAAATTGCAGAATAAAACTTTTTCCAGGTTCATCGCTTTCTTGTGGTAAAATTCCATACCCATTTTCAGGGTGAGGCATTATAACAGCAAAATTTGCCAACCCTCCTGTTTCTGCTCCTTCACCATGGTCGTTTAGCCAATGCTTAAGTTTTGAAAGTCCTTGCGGATTAGTTACATTTATACTGTAATACTCCATTGCCACCCTGTTTGACAATGAGGAGTAGTATTTCTCATAATCGTTCATCCATACTGTCCTTCTATTGTTTTCTGGCAAGGGCATCCATAAATCTTCATATAAACATCCGTAAATTTCACGATTTGGGATACCAAAATCCTTAATTATATCCCAACCCTTATAATAATAAGCTCCTTCTCCTGTGCCTTTATTTAAGTAATTCCAGGTAAAATGCGTTGGATATTGGTTCTGTGGTAAATGGGCAGATAAATTTCTTATGCGATTTATTTCATAAGTAAAAAGATACCCAATGCCACTTGCCTGCCCACAACTTCCACCATCTTGGGCAAAAATTGGCCTGAACCAGTTCTGTTCTGAATTATCAACCATAACTGGTAATGATGATTTTAACGATTTGTTATTAAGAACTAACTTTGGAATTGCATCCAATTCAGCCTGAATTTCTGGTGTGATTTCAGGCAAGCCCCCTGCCCACCACGGTTCACCATTGGGGTCGGGGTTCAGATTGATAAGCTGGGCATTAACCTGTATGGCTATGCTTGTTAGCATCCAAAGTGCGAATAAATGTAAAGTTTTTTTCCTCATGATAATTTGGTTTTGGTTCGTAATGAGTTGAATGAATAAGCCTGAAAGTAAAACAGCTAATTATTAATGCTTTAGTATTGGTTTTGTAAGTTGCCGCATGCCGTCTGAAAGAGTTACATAGTAGATGCCCGGCTTTAGGAATGAAAGGTCAATTGTTTTTTTACTGTCAATGCTTTGGCTATATACCAGTCTGCCGTTAAAATCTAAGACTTTTAGTGGAAAAGATTTATACAAATATTGATTATAAGGTAATTCAATAATTAAATATTCCCTGAAAGGATTAGGAAACAGCTTAAAATCAATTTTTTCGTGTATGAAAATTGAGTTGGGTGAATATACCGGCTCAGCACTACGATGCAAAGACCACCTGCTATAAGCATACAAATATCC